>JBMYWA010000002.1:0-62893 GCA_049606935.1 Salibacteraceae bacterium | reverse complement strand
CCGTAGGCTACTTGATTTTCGTCTTCATCTATTAAAAAACCTTCTCCAATACCATTATTAACGGTTAATACACCATCAGTAACGGCAACGGTATCCACGGTGGCATTATCTTGATTTATATACAATTCCACCGCTTTCATTTTCAGGTCGTATTTAGCACCTGATTTGTAGGTAGGGAATTTGAGAGTGGTTAAGTCCACCATAATGGTATCGGCAGTATTACCTGTAATTATTGGGTAATATTGTTCAGAAGGCATTCCTGTACCGTTGGTATCCGAAACGATTAATTCAGGAATATTTCTGTAAATAAAATCTTTACGAACATTGTATCTCGTAGTATCTGCATTTACCGAATCTATTTCTTCTACTATTTGGTAAGCTGAAATATTTCCTAACTCAATAGCTTTAATGTCGCCAGAGTTAATAATATCAACGTTGTTGCTGCTCCATTTTACAGAAGATACATTGTACTTTTTTGGTGGAAGATCAATAAAGAATTCACCGGTTAAAGAATCTGTAGTAATGGTTCTTACAATTTTGCCATCATCACTGGTTAGCGTAAAATAGGCTTTACCAATATTGTTAACTGTTTGGTTGAAACCAAGTAGTTTATCTCCTTCGTGAGTACCACCAACTACTTTACCTGCAAAGGTGTGTAGTGTTTCATCCCAAATTTCCAGTCCCGTTAAATCGGATTGGAAATCCCAATTACCGGTGGCCGGGAAGTTTCCTCCACCTTGAAAGGTATGTCCGTTTTTTCTAAACTCAATGTAATGTTCTCCAATGGGTATATCTACGCTAAAGAAACCAGCAGTATCTGTTTCAATAATTTGATTGGCAGATCCGGTCATTACGGTTTGTCCATCTAGATACAGTCGGATGCCTGAAGAACCAGAACTTTTAAAATTAATTCCGTCCTCATTATCAAAAAGGTATTTTACATTTCCTTGTACGGTAAATGACGAAACATCTTCAAAGTCAATATTGTTATGAATATTGGCTCCATCACCAACAAATAAGGTTCGTGTAGAGGGATCAAATTCATGAACGGCTCCTGCTAAAGTTGTAGTAGGAACAATATTGAAATTTTCGCCTAAATTGGAATATCCTATTCCAGAAATGCTATAATTTCCATTGGCATCGGTATATCCTGCGTATCCTAATTTGGAAACTGGAGGTATAACACTTGACCAGGTAGCATTGGCTATTACTCCATCGTTTTTGTGGTAAAAACTACCATGATGAGCAGCGTCATAAGCTCGATGACCAACACCTACAAAGAACTTCCAGTAACCTTGAAGTCCAGGTGCGTCAGTAGGAGAAACGGCTCCAGCTGATCGTTGTACCTCTTGGGCATTTAACGCTCGGTTGAAAATTTTAACTTCGTCAATGTTACCTTGGAAAAAGTATCCAAATGAGCCATTGTTTTGACATCCAATATAAGTAGGTGTGGTAGAAGGATTAATTTGGCGTAGTCCAACTGGTAAAGTTCGTACACCTCCGGAAAGTACACCATCTACATATAATTTCATTTCGCCAGTAGAAGCGGAATAGGTAGCTGTTAAATTTGCCCAAGTCCCGATTTGCATGGTACCTGTGTCTCCACTCAAGGTATAGGCAGTATAATTTGTATCTCTAACAAAAATGAATGGCTTTTGTCCAACTCCATCATATTCAATACCAAAGGATCCGTTTTTCTGGAATAGTACCGAAGATCCTAATGATTCCGGTTTTACCCACATTGAAATAGTAAATGCGGTATCTGGCATGGTGGTGGTGCTATGAGGTATGGAAACATAATCGCCACTACCATCAAAGTATAAAGAAGCTCCATTTTGCCCGCTGTACTTCTCAGCAATTACTTTTACGTTTGGAACGGATACTCCTCCAGCGTAAGAGATATTTCCATTAACAACAGCCGTTGGGAAACGGAAACCAACAGCAGTGGCAACTCCTAGTCCGTTTGAAGGTAATGCAGAGGCAGTAGTGGCATTTTCAAGTGAACTAATTTCAAAAGATTTGGTGACTACTGAACCACATTGGGTGGTTACTACACGTTCTGCTACCAAAAAGTATTCGTAAACTACTCCTGCATTTCCAGTAGTATGAGTCCATGAAATTTGTGTTTCATCTACGGTTTGAACTAAACTTGGTAGTGCGGTGGAGCCTAATTCTCGGGTATAAATTCTAAATCGGTTTATATATTGGTTGTTATTGGAAGTTGTGCGCCAATTTAATTCGGTGCGATCATTAAAATAACCTTTAGATGTAGTTAAACCATTTTCTTCTAAGGTTACCGAAAGGTCAATAGTATCACCAGTTAGGGTAGCCGCAGTAGAGAAATCTCCTAATTGTTGGCAAATATTGTCAGTGGCAGCAATTCGGTAAGTATAAACCTCTCCTGAAATGATATTGTTGTTATCTGTAAAAGATCTGGCCCCTCCAGCAACATTATTAACTAAAGTGGTAAAGCTAGTGTTTGCTGTCTTTCTTTCAATGGTAAAGCTGTTAGGATCGGCACCTGTCCATACCCAATCTACTTGAATGTCTGAACCACAACTTCCTTGAGCTAGAGTAATGCCTGTTGGTGCATTAGCCAAAGGAATAGAACCTGAAACAGCAGGGGAAAGTAACCCTTGAAAATCATTATTGTAACTACGTTGGTATAGCGAGGCTAATTGATAATTGTACGTTTGACCCGCGGTTATGGCAGTATCAGTAAAGGAAGTGGTGTTAGAGTTTAGTACCTTTCCAATTAAATTTCCGTTCCTAAAAATGCCTACGTATTCACTGCTAGATAGCGCAAAACTTGAGTAAGATGTCCATGTTAAATCAATTTCGCATTGACTTGTGGAAGGCGATACCGTTAAATTAGACACGCTTGGCATGTTGTAATTGTCATTGGCACTAATTGACTTTGTATTCGATCCCCACCAATATTGAGTTTGAACAGTGTTAGATACTCCGTAATTGTCTTTTACATAATATAGGCCATCAACGTAATAATCAATATCATCCGAAAAGTCTTCTGCATCCAGGTAATATTTTACTACAAAATAGGCATCATCATCTGTAGTTTGATCGTATTCAAAATGGTGCCAACTGGTTGGAGCGTGGGTTCTTTTAACTTCTTTAATGTCTACTTTATTATTATCGAAAACAGAAAAAGTATAATTATCATTACCAATTCCGGTGGTGGTATATGTGGGATAGCCTGTTGGGTGGGTACAACTTAAGCTACTATGACTAAGTTGAGCAATTCTTTTTGTGGTATTATCCGTATTGTTTTTCTCTACTAAATATAAGCAACCAGCGTGATCATATTTATGTTCACCATCTCTTTTTTCTGCTCTGAACTTTAATTCAACGTATCCATCATCACTATTTAATGTAGCTGAAAAATCAACTTCGTCTACGCCATAAATGTCTTCTTCGTAGGCCTTTACATTTAATATGGTAGAGTAATGAGTGCCCGCATATTGATTGCTATTTCCCCCAGGTGATCGCATGTAATAATACGAATACAGCTCAATTTTATCTGATATATCAGTAGTTTGAAGTTTAGCCAATGCTGATTTTGGAATGGTTAAATGTATTTGGGTTACATCATAAGTTCCGTTATGGGCCACAGAGTTTTCATAGGTAACTGTAATATCATTCTCTATGGTTTTAAGAGTGAATATATTGTAGTCGCCAGCATACTCAAACCTAGTTATTGAGGGGTGGGTGGTAGAATAATCTACCGCACTCAATCCCCCTGCATATAAACCAGAATGAGTAGCTCTAACAATGATTTGACCATTCCAAGAAAGATTCATTTGAGCTAAATGATCATAATTGGGAGACCAAGGTATATCTGTATGTTTCCACGCTTCTATGTTAAAATATACATCAATATTATTACCGTTGTCAAAGAATTGTGGTTGCAACTCTGTGCTTTGGGAAAGGCTAATTTTAAAAGTAGCCAGAATAAAAACTACAATTAAAGCAGCTAGTTTTGAAAGGTTGGATTTAAAATTCATGTTGTTGGATTTGAATAAAAAATAGTTGTTAGTTGAATTTATGTTTGAGGTTGATTTAACAATTTTATTTGCGTTCTAAGCTTTTTAATGGCGGCAAATAGAGTGGTAACTTTAAAAAAGAAATAAAGGGGAATTATTACCATCACTAAATGGACAATCAATTCTAATTTACTTTCGGAAGAATTTAAGAAATGAAAACCTATTCCAATTCCGCCAAGAATTACGCTTAAAACTATTAATGATATTATGTTTTGTTTTAAACTCACTTCCTTTTCGAGGATAGTTTGTTTTAATGAATTTAAACGAATAGATGTATTCATGACTTGTGTATTTTGAACTCAAATCTACAAGGTGAACCCAATTATCAACCTATCTATATGGGGTGGTATTCTATAAATTCGGGGGTAGGTTTAGGGGTAGGTCTTTGTATTTTATTGAAAAACAACACTTTGAAATTGTTGTTATTTAATTCTGACTTCATTTAAATGCTACTTACTAAATTAATAGCATCTGCTTTATTATTGATATTTAATTTTTGGTAAATGTTTCTGGTGTGATATTTAACGGTGTTGATACTAATAAAAAGCTCTTCTGCAATTTGTGTGTTGGTGCTTTGATTGGCAATACACAATAACACATCAACCTCTCGGTCGGTAAGGTCAAACTCGGTAGCTAATTTTTTTATTTTCTCGATTACCTGAGCAGATTTTTCTGTTTCTGGTTGTTCTAAAATTAAACGTTCTTCAAGGGTTAAAAGTTTATTCATGTACGTGTTGAGTTCATCCTTGTATTGGTTATTTTCATTTTGCATTGTTTTTACACGGTAAGTAATGGCGTATGAAAGAATAAGCATTTCAAATAAACCTCCAATTTTAACCACACTGTAGGATAACGGAAATAGATGGGCTCCGAAATTTAATGGGATAAGGTGTAGAAGGCCTGCAAACATTATTAGAACATATCCTAGTACAAAAAACCGTGCATATTCATGTTTTTTGAATACTAATAAGCCCATAAACCAGTATAGAATTAAGACTAAATAAGCAAATAGATCAGCTAAAGCCATGTATAGGTAGCTATTTGTGACCAAGAAAACGATGTATAAAACTCCGCTTATTCCTAAAAAGGAGAGCGAAATGAATTTTGATTTAGGATAACTTTGGTGAAGGTTTAAAAAACCAGAGGCAAACCAAAAACCGGTCAAGCTAATTACGAAATGAATTAATGGAATTAAACTTTCAAATTGCGAAATGTTAAACCATATACCGAGCGTTCCATCGTAGTAAGATATTCCAAGGTTAATAAACGCTACAAATACTGAATAAGATAAAAAAGGTGTGTTTTTTAAAGAAAAGTAAAAGAACAAATTAACCACAAAAACCATAAATACAAATCCGTAATACCAACCATTACTGAAATTGCTTTGAGCTTGTATATTTTCAATAGTTTTATAATATGCAACGTTTAAATCAAAGTAAACATGATTGTGAAACTTGATTTTAAAGTATACAGGGCTTGAGTTGCTAATAGATAAGTTATTTATTAGAGGATTGTAGACAATCTGATCTTTTTGTGAATAAAGCAGTTTTTGGTCTTGATAAACTTCAATAAATGCTACCGAAATTTCATTGAGTTTAAATGATAATGGTTTCTTAGGGTCCACCTGATTTAGCTCAACCTTAAACCAAATGGTGTCAGTGTTAAATCCTAAAATAGAACCTTGTAAGTCACTAAAATTTTCATTTTGAATTATTGACTCAATTGAAGTTGGTGTAGTTTGTTTCCACTGTTTAGTCGTTAAAACATCAGGAGAAAAATTTGCAAAACCAGAAATATGCCCTAAAAGGAGCAATAAACAGCACAGCCAAGTAGAAGTAATGGAATTATTGATAGTAGAATAAATTGATTAGTGCAAAAGTAAATCAATGAAAACTATATTTTTTTGTGGGCTATTATTTTTTTTCTGTGATTTATAAAAAAACTGGTTTTGGGTTTACCCTTTGGTAAATGTAAAATGCGTAATCTCAGGCGGCATTCCCACCCTTCCAGGAAATGCCAAATAACCAAACCCTCTATTCACATACAGTTTTTGATGGGCTACTTCATAC
This sequence comes from Salibacteraceae bacterium, assembly GCA_049606935.1. GTDB lineage: Bacteria > Bacteroidota > Bacteroidia > Flavobacteriales_G > Salibacteraceae > CAJXZP01. The sequence continues at coordinate 56,763 of JBMYWA010000002.1, read as the reverse complement.
ATGCCTGCCCAACGTGGGTATTTGTATTTCACTGGGCTCCATTTGATGTTTCCTAGCTCTACTCCAAATTGAGCTCCATGCGTATGACCTGAAAGTGTTAGGTCAATATCTGGATGTCCTTTGGTAACTACTTCCTCAAAGTGAGAAGGGTCATGCGATAACAATATCTTTACCGGAACACCTTCGGTACCCGATTTGGCTCGATCTAAATCACCATGTTGAGGAAAGGGTTTAACGCCCCAATTTTCTACACCAACTACCGCAATTTTTTCGCCATTGTTTTCAAAAACAATGTTTTCATTCATTAACGTTTGAAAACCCATTTCTTTGTGAATTTCCAATAATCGAGCGAAGTTTTGACGCTTTTTTTCTTCACTCGACCACGCACTGTAATCACCGTAATCATGATTTCCTACAATAGCCAGTTTAGCCATTTTTGCTGGTAGTCCTTTAAACTCTTCAATCCATCCTTCGGCTTCATGCGAAAAATTATTGACCCAATCACCGGTAACCACCAATATATCGGGGTTCAAATCCTTAATCATTTGAAATGCTTTGGCTACAGGTTCCTTATCGTTAAAAAAGCTACCTAAGTGCAAATCGCTTAATTGTACCATGGTCAAACCTTCGAAAGAGTTGGGCAGGTTTGGAAGCGTTACAGGAATATTTTTCACTCCAAAATCATAACGTCCTTTAATCATTCCATATGCAGCTCCAATAAAAGGGATTGTTGCTGCCCCAACACCCAATTGATAAATGAATTTCATTCTTGAAATATTCTCGCCACTTGATTTTGTTTCTGAAGGAATGAAATACCCAGCAATGTTTCTAAACAATAGAATTATGTCATCCGAAAAGATGAAAAGCGAAAACAAAATTTTTGGTAGGTAGAATAACATGGTAATTCCTACCAAATAATAAGTGGTTTTGTAATTCTTAAATTCAGGGTTACTTGTAACATTAAATATTACCAAAAAAATCCAAATGGCTACAGCCCCAAAAATTAACCAATGCCCTACAAGAATTGATTTTTTTAAAAGCGTATTCTGCATGTCGGCCAGCAAAACCTTTAATCCTTTAAAAACGTATAAGTCAATTAAAAAGAGAACAGAAATAAAAATGAATAACGGTATGAAACTGAGTGATCTTGATCGCATAATTTAGTTGAAAGTGCAAAACTAGTTTTTCGGTCAATGATAGAATGCAGTAAGTTGTTAAAGAATGATAACTATTATTGATGAAACTATTATTACCCGTTTATTCGTTCACTAAAATATGTGGAAACAAAAATAAAAATGGTTTAAAATGATTTCCATTAATCCGCATCATTGCACTATAAGAATTAGATTTTGAATTAACTAAAGATGAAGTTAAATACCATACTAGGGATAATTGTAGGAATAGCCGTTTTATTTATTGCTATGTTTCTTCTGAAGCCAAAAAACCCACCGCTTCCAGTAGTGGAACAGTTACCAGAGCAGGTTATTGAAGAGGTGGAGCCAACTGTTTACTTATTTGAAATTCCGGTAGATTCTTACGATGTGGTTCAGTCTGAGTTTGGTAAAAATGAATTTTTAGGTACTGTATTGGATAGGTTTCACGTTTCGGCTGTAGATATTGATAAATTGGCTAGAGCTTCGAAAAATATTTATGACGTGCGCAAATTTAGAACGGGCAAAAACTACACGGTTTTTAGTACTAAAGATTCCATACCTAGGGTAGCTTACTTTGTGTATCAACCTAATTCTATTGATTACGTAGTTTATGATATGCGTGATTCTCTTCAAATATTTGAAAAGAAAAAGGAATTGGTAACAAAGATTAAATCAGCTTCAGGAATTATTAATTCCTCATTATATCAAACATTAGTAGATCAAAATGTAAGTCCAGCTTTGGCGGTTAGGTTAGCCGATATTTACGCATGGACCATAGATTTTTATAGAATTCAAAAAGGCGATCATTTTAGAGTTGTTTTTGAAGAGCAATATGTGGATGGCGAAAGAGTTGGAGTAGGAGAGATCTTAGCAGCCAACTTTAATAATTATGGGGTAGATAATTACGCATTTTTGTATGATCAAGGAGAGGGGCCAGACTATTTTAACGAAAGTGCAGAGAGTCTGCGAAGAGCATTCTTAAAATCTCCGCTTAAATACGGAAGGTTGACATCTGCCTATACCAAAAGAAGATTTCATCCAGTACAGAAAAGATATAAGGCACATTTGGGTACGGATTATGCAGCGCCTACAGGAACACCAATTATGACTGTAGGTGATGGTGTTGTTACACATGCACAATACTCTAAGTACAATGGTAATTATGTGAAAATTAGACATAATGGAACGTATACTACGCAATATTTACATATGAGCAAGATAGGTAAAGGCATTCGTCCGGGAGTTCGAGTTCGTCAAGGGCAAACTATTGGTTATGTGGGTAGTACTGGATTGGCTACCGGACCACATGTGTGTTATAGATTCTGGAAAAATGGCGTTCAGGTAGACTCTCGAAGAGAAAAAATTCCGCCTTCAAACCCAATTAAGAAATCTAAAAAAGCAGACTTTGAAGTTTTTGCAAACGAGTGGAAAGCCAAAATTGACTCTATTCCTCAAACCGGAGCATTGTAGAAGTGATTATTTAATCCGATCTACGTATTTGATGTAAGATTTTTTTGGAACTTTCTTTTCAGCAGTTCCAGCCACCACAATTACAATTTCTCCCTTAGGAGGTTTTTCCATGTAATGATTTCTTACCTCTAATAAAGAACCTCTTTTGTGTTCTTCAAACATTTTGGTTAATTCTCTAGAAACACTAGTTTGCCGGTCCTCTCCAAAAAACTGAATCATTAAATCTAATGTTTTAACCAATCGATGAGGAGACTCGTAGAAAACAATGGTTTTTGTTTCGGTAGAAAGCCCTTCTAAAATTTTTTGTCTACCTTTTTTGTGGGGCAAAAACCCTTCAAAAACAAACTTGTCGCATGGTAAGCCCGAGGCAACAATTGCAGGAACAAAAGCCGTAGCTCCGGGTAAAACCTCCACTTCCACTTCTGCTTCAACACAAGCTCGAACTAATAAAAATCCGGGGTCAGAAATTCCGGGCGTACCGGCATCGCTTACCATAGCAATATGCTGTCCCGATTTTATTTGATTAATAAATTTTTCAGTAACCTTATGTTCGTTATGCATGTGAAAAGAACTCATAGGAGTATCAATTTCAAAATGCATTAGCAATTTTTTTGTTTGCCTGGTATCTTCTGCAAGAATTACGTCCGCTTCTTTTAAGGTTTCAAGAGCTCTAAGCGTAATGTCTTTTAAGTTTCCTATAGGAGTGGGAACTAGTGTTAGTGGTTTCACTTAGTGAAAGCTTTGAATAAATTTTTGAACTACTTCTTGGCTCTCGCCCGCTTCTAATTTTTGAACAGATTGACTTACAATGTTTTCAATATCTTCATTAGAAAACCCCATGCTTACTCCAAAAATGGAACATTGACGTAATTGGGCCTCTGATATTTCGCTATCCAGAAACATCATTTCAATTAAATCCAACATCATAGCCGATCTTCTCTCTGAATCTTCAATTTTTAATGGAGTTGGGTGAATTACATTCCTTACAATACCTTCAATATCTTCGGTTAAAAGGTAATATTTACCTGATTTTTTAAAAATAAAATCTAGCTCGGCTTTATCTAAAATTCCATCTGCAAAGGCAATAGATAATAGGTTTTTGAAATGTTGTTTTGAAATTGAATCTTCCATGGTTTGCATTATTAAGTTGCTAAATTAATTAAATCTACGTTCTACCAATAGTATAAAAGACTGAACTGTTTCCGCTTCTAAATCCCAATTGTTTTCTACTTGTAATTGAAGTTCAATATATCTTTGCGCATCTTCTTTACTGGCAATGTGATCTAACTCATTTAAGGCTCTTTTAAACGCCTCCATGTTACCATTAAATAACTCGTTTGAATAAAGAAAGCGCTCATTTAAAGCGATAGAATCAGCAAGTTTTTTGATAGATTTTGAACGTAGTTTATCCGCAAGAGAAGTCTCAGAAATAGCCACAGCGTCATTGATTTCTTTTACCTCTTCCTTTGCAGGCAACTCTTCAATAGGTTCAATTACCTCTTCATTTTCTGGCAACTCTTCCACTGGTGTATCCGGAATTTCCTCTTCGGTTGCAATTTCAATTTCTTCCTGTTCAACAATGTTTTCTTCAATTACCTCTTCCTTTGCCTCAGGTATTGGTTCTTTTACTATTTCTTCTACCTCAAAAACTTCTTCAGAAACGTGAGTTTCAAATTCATCAATTTCTTTTAAAATTTCTTCTCCATAACTGGGTGGTTCTGGAGTTTCTTCTTTGCGGTCTTCTTCTTTAAGTTCTAAAAACTCTACCTGTAATGACTCATTTTCGGGTAACTCATGAAGAAATTGGTATATGGTCAAGGCACTTGTCAATTCTTGAGTTTCTAATAGCATTTTTTGGAGCCATTCCTTATCCAGCCTTTCTGTGCTAAATACTTTTTCAGATGTGGTTAATAACGATTCAATATGATTCGCTAATTTTTGTCTAAAAAGTTTTTCTCGTGTTCCCATCAACAGTAAATGTTTTAATATGAAGAGGTCTTCAAAATACTTTACAAATTTTAAAGACACCTATCTCTTAAACGCAAATTTAATTAGATTTGTGTACAACCTAATTAGATATTTTCCTTTATCTGTTTGGTTTTTGTAACACCTTGTTATTCAAGGTTTTTTTAGAGTGGTATGGATGTTTTTTTTGCTTAAAAAGCATTTTGTTTTTAATCAATGTTGGGGTAGTAAATGTTTTTAGAGAATCTTGTAAATCAAAACGCGCGTAAAGGCTGGATTGAGGTTGTTTGTGGTTCGATGTTTTCTGGTAAAACAGAAGAATTAATCAGACGACTCAAAAGGGCAAAATTTGCGCAATTGAAGGTCGAGATTTTTAAGCCTCAAATTGACACTCGGTATGATGAGGAAGAGGTCGTGTCTCACGATAGAAATTCAATAAGTTCTACTCCAGTCCCTTCTTCAGCCAATATTTTATTGTTGGCAGATGGTATGGATGTAGTAGGGATAGATGAAGCACAGTTTTTTGACCATGAAATTGTAAATGTGTGCAACCAATTGGCCAATAGTGGAGTTCGTGTTATTGTAGCAGGCTTAGATATGGATTTTGCAGGTAACCCCTTTGGCCCTATGCCAGCTTTGTTGTCTTCTGCAGAGTATATTACCAAAGTGCATGCAATTTGCGTAGATTGTGGTGATTTGGCACATCATTCGTTTAGGTTTACCGAAAGTGAAGACCTCGTTTTAGTAGGTGAAAAAGAAAGTTACAAGCCTTTATGTAGAAAGTGCTTTACCGATAAACAATCTAACAGAAAAAGTCCGAATATAGAGAATGAACTTGACCAGTTATAGTGCCAAACAAATAGCTGAAGTGCTTGAAGGAAACCATATTTTGGTTGATCCTTCTGCGCAAATTAATAATCTATTAATAGATAGTAGGAAAGGACGACAATTTGAAACAAGTCTGTTTATTGCCTTAGATGGCGATTTTAGAGATGGTCACCGTTTTGTTTCTGAAATGTATAAAAAAGGGGTTAGAAATTTTATTCTTTCTAAACCGGTTCAAAACATTCCTAACGCAAATGTCTTTAAGGTAAAAAGTACCATCAAAAGCCTTCAAAAATTAGCAGAAAACCAACGAAATAATACTCCTATACCTGTGGTGGGTATTACTGGAAGTAATGGAAAAACTATAGTAAAGGAATGGCTGTATCAACTATTACATCGCGATTTTAAAGTAGTTAGATCACCCAAAAGTTATAATTCTCAAATAGGAGTTCCTTTATCTGTTTGGGCAATGAATACCGATTATAATTTAGCCATTTTTGAAGCGGGTATTTCTATGCCTACTGAAATGGAACGGTTAGAAAGAATAATAAGGCCTAATATTGGAATTTTTACAAATATTGGTCTAGCCCACCAAGAAAATTTTGATTCGACAATTCAAAAAGTGGAAGAAAAATTAAAGCTATTTACTCATTCTGATTTTTTGATTTATAACGCAGATTCCGATTTGATTAACGATGTTATTTGCAATAATATTGATTCTTCAAAACGAATTACTTGGGGTAAAAAGGACGGTAGCTTTTTAAGGATAACAGGAATTAGCACTCTTCGTAGAAAAACAACAATTCATGGAGTTATTAAAGAAAAAAGTGTAAAGATTACAATACCATTTTCTGATGATGCATCTATTGAAAACGCCATTCATTGTTGGGTATTAATGTTGCATTTGAAAATACCAAACTTTGATATTGAAAACAGGTTTATGCAACTTGAACCTATTGCAATGCGACTGGAACAAAAAAATGGGGTAGACGGAAGTATTTTGATTGATGATGCTTACAACTCAGATATAACCGCGTTTGAAATTGCCTTAGACAATTTAGAACAGGTCAATAGAAGAGTGAAAACAGTTGTACTTTCTGATATTTTACAATCAGGAGAAAAACCAGAAAAATTATACAAAAAAATAAATCAAAGTTTAATTGATCACAAGATTTCTAGATTTATAGGGGTAGGGAAGCAATTATTTGAAAATCAACACTTAATTGAGGTGCCGAACAAGCATTTTTTTATTTATACCCAACAATTTTTAGATCAAATTCATGCTTTTGACTTTCAAGATAATAGTATACTAATTAAGGGAGCAAGAGATTTTAGATTTGAAAGAATCACTTCAAAGTTAGCGGCAAAAAACCATCAAACTCAATTAGAAATTAACCTAGATGCATTAAAGAATAACTTGCGATTTTACAGGGGAAAGCTAAAACCAAATGTTAAAATTATGGTTATGGTAAAAGCGTATGGTTATGGTGCGGGTGGTCCAGAAGTTGCACGGTTATTAGCCTCTGAAGAAGTTGATTATTTAGGTGTGGCCTATGCTGATGAGGGAGTTGCCATTCGTAAGGCTGGTATTTCAACTCCTATTATGGTTATGAATCCCTCTGTAGAGGCATTTCCTGCAATGATTAACTATAATTTAGAACCCGAAATTTACTCTCTTTCAACGTTAGTTGCTTTTGATCAAGCGCTAAATTCAGAAGGAATGATGAACGCCAGTTATAAAATTCATTTAAAAATAGATACAGGAATGAATAGATTGGGGTTTAAAACTGCCGATTTGCCTCAGGTTTTAAAAACCATAAAACGTTTAGGTCACTTTCAGGTGGCATCTGTTTTTTCACATTTAGCAGCTAGTGATGATCCAGCATTTGATGAATTTACCCGCAATCAGATTAATGATTTTTCTGAAATAACACGCACTATACAGAATGAGTTAGGATATACTTTTATTAAACATATCTGCAACACAGCCGGAATTGAAAGATTTCCAGATGCTCAATTTGAAATGGCTAGATTAGGGGTTGGTTTGTATGGAATGGCAATTTGCAAATCTAATCAAAGCCAGCTTAGAGTTGTTTCTTCTTTATTTTCAATCGTAGTGCAATTAAAAGATGTATTGCCGGGCGAAAGTATTGGATACGGCAGAAGCTTTATGGTGAGCAAACCCATGAAAATTGCTATTGTTCCCATTGGTTATGCCGATGGTTTAGATAGAAGGTTAGGAAATGGGGTAGGTGCCGTTTTTGTATCTGGATACAAAAGACCAATTCTAGGCAATATTTGTATGGATTTAATAATGGTAGATGTTACTGGATTGCCCACTGAAATAAATGAAAGAGTGGAGATTTTTGGTAAAAATATTTCAGTGCAAAACATTGCTAAAAAGGCAGGTACCATAAGTTACGAAATATTGTCTAGTATACCTCCAAGAGTAAAACGAGTTTATATCAAAGAAGACTCATGATAAATCTATCTGTAGTTATTATAACCTTTAATGAGGAAATAAATATTGAAAGATGTTTAAAATCTGTGCGAAACTTGGCTGACGAGGTCTTAGTAGTAGATTCTTATTCTACCGATAAAACAAAAGAAATTTGTAGCAAGTATAAAGTTCGGTTTATTGAAAACGAATTCGAAGGACATATACAGCAAAAAAACTTTGCCTTAGCACAGGCAAAACATGATTACATTTTATCCTTAGATGCCGATGAGGCGATTAGTGAGGAATTAGAGAAAAGTATTTTAGAAGTTAAAGAAAATTGGCTGACAGACACCTATTCAATGAATAGATTGACCAATTATTGTGGAAATTGGATAAAGCATGGTAGCTGGTATCCGGATACTAAATTGAGACTAGCAAAAAAAAACTCGGTGAGTTGGGGAGGTGATAACCCTCACGACCGATTAATTCCTTTGTCAAAATCAAAAACAGTTCATCTTAAAGGAGATATTCTTCACTATTCCTATTATACTATAGAGGGTCATTATTTACAGCAAGAAAAATTCTCAACTATTGCCGCTAGCGCTTTATTTCAAAGAGGTAAGAAAGCTCCACTTTATAAACTAGTGCTGAACCCATTGGCTTCCATTATTAAAGATTTGATAATACGAAACGGGTATTTGGACGGGAAAGCGGGTATTAAAGTAGCTCAAATTTCGGCATTATCCGTATATTGGAAATACAAGAAATTACGAGAATTATGGAAAAACGAAAAGTAATTTACTTTTCGGAGTTTTTTAATTTTTTTAATTCCGTTGGTAGTGGTTGATGAAATAGGAATAGAAAGTAGAAAAATAGGGCATAAGTAATTCCAAATTGTGTTTCAAACGTGTCTTCATTTAACATGGAGATCAGTAAAATAATGAATGATCCAATAAACAAAAAGGAGTTTGAATTTGGTTTTACGCTAAACCCAGAAAATAGCATCCAAATAAAGTAGAAAAATCCAAAAACCCCAAAGGTAAGAGCAAAAGTGAGGTACTGGTTATGAGCTCTTAATTGATATTTTTCCTGCACAGTAAAAGAAAGGTTATCATACTTTTGATCAAAAGCCAATTGCACATCGCCAGTTCCAACTCCGTACAACCAATTATCCTGTAGAATCTCAAGTCCAATTTTCCAAAATAAAAATCTTTGCGCTAAAGAGTTTCCCTGTGGGTTATTGCCATTTTGATATTGATACATTTCCCATGTATATCGGTAAATTAAAGTGTTAATGCTCTTATTGTTTAAGTACCGATGGTTAGCTATCCCATTTTCTATAGCCCAAATATCTTCTTGGGTTAAAGATTTTACACCTATAGAGTCTTTTCTAAGCCCTTTAGATGTAAGGTACCTTATTAGCGTGTGTTTAAGGGGTTGTTTTCTAGTGTCTAAACCATCAAATGGATACTTGCTTATCCCGTTCCAAGTACGTTTTAACTCTTCTTTTGCAATGTAAATATTTACATAATTTCCGTTTTCTACACTGGTGGATTTAAAGTCGAAAACATACCATTCACCGCTCGGACTTCTTTTTTCTAATTGAGTTTTATCAATTTGTTCAAATTTATAAAAGGCAGAAACTTGCCAAGAAACATATACCACTGAAATTAGTGCCAGTCCAACCAGCATCAATTTTATCGTTTTGTGAAATTTTAGTTTTTGCCTAGAAGAAATAATCCAAAGTAAAGTAAATCCAGCACCGATTACAGCAACAATTCCAGACATGGCCCTAAGCATAAATAAATAAATAATAAACCAAAAGCCTAGTGCTATAAACCATGTTTTAAACTTTTGCCATTGAATACTTTTCTTACTTAAATAAAATGAAGAGAATACCGCTACACCCATCATTAAACTTAATCTAATATGCGACATATAAGGAGACATAAGTCTGTAATCATCCCCTGGATTAGATAAGACAAAATATATAACAGAGCCAATTATGCTACTTAAAAGAGAGGTTGCTAGGAAAAAAAGAAGAACCCATTCAAATTTTTTCGCACTTAATTTACTGGATGAACCAATAGCCATGGGTAAGGCAAATAAGGGGAGTTTAATTTGCACATCATGATTACCAAAATCTAAATCAGTGCTCCACCATAACCCCAAGATATGCAGCGCAAAAAAACCAACAAATAGAAGAATGGTATAGTTTTTCCAAACAAATTTGGCTTTTTGAATATACTTTCCTTCTAATAAATAGTTGGCTGACATTAAAATCATGGATAGACTCACCAAAAAGTGAGAAAACTGCATGCCAATAATCATAATGACCAATAATCCAAAAAAAACGTTTTCGTGGATTGACGCTCTATTTAAAGAAAGGTTCAATGTGGTTATTTTCCTTGAAGAATTGAATAGTACTCCTTATTGTTCGCAAGAACTCGTTTTGCCTCTAGCATATCTTCATCAAGGTTCATTGCTTGTTCTATGCGCCCGGTTTGATAGTAATAACGGGTAACAATCTCACCCGATAGAAATCTAGAAATTTGATCTTTAAAAAGATCTAAATCCTTTGTTTTATTCATGAAAATTGAATTTTCCAGGTCTTCCAAATCTTGTTGAATTTTATCCGCATATTTTTCTTTTTCGGCCGCTTTCTCTAATTTTTTCAGGAGTCTTTCTGTTTCGGTAGAGTAATCATAATCCTTATCCTTTAAATATTCTTTGAACTCCTCGTAGTCTTTATCTGATAGAATAAAGTCTTTAGCCGGTGCTATACTATCGTGATTAGCTCTGTAAACTGTGGCATAATCAAAAATGAGTTGTTTTTGAATTAGGCTAATTAAAATTGGGCTTGCTTTTGGCCCAATAACCTTTAATTCTGGTTCAATACCTGCGCCATCTAATACCACTCTTCCATTTTTTGTGGTGAATTCTTTCCGCAAAGAGTCTGGAACCTCAAGCGCGTGCCCGTCTTCATCTTTGTGCGAATAATCTAGCCTTTGAATACATCTTCCGCTTGGAATGTAATATTTGGCTACCGTTAGCTTCATTTTTGAATTGTACTTCAAGTCTCTGGTTTGCTGAACTAAACCTTTGCCAAAAGAGTTGGTTCCAATTATTACGCCTCTGTCTAAGTCTTGAATAGTTCCGGAAACAATTTCCGATGCCGAAGCAGAACTTCCGTTGACTAAAACAACCAATTTAATTGTCGTGTCAATTGGAGCAGCGCTGGTGAAATAAGAATGGTTCCATTCCGCAATTTTACCTTTGGTTTCTACCACTTTTGTTCCAACAGGCACAAACAAACCAACAATACTAACAGCCTCTCTTAAGAGTCCACCTCCATTACCTCTAAGGTCTAAAACTAGGCTTTCAATATTGTGCTTTTCCTTTAAATCTAATAAGGCTGATTTTACTTCAGCACTAGCTGTTTCGGTAAACCCATTCAGCTTTATGTATCCTGTTCCCGGTTGTGTGATTCCGTAATAAGGAACGTCTTTGATTTTTATTTCTTCTCTATTTACGGTTACTTCTCGTGTTTCTTTTTCGCCATACCTTTCAATGGTTAAAACTAACTGAGTATTGGGTTCTCCTTTCAAAAAGGAACTAATTTCAGAAGTTGATTTTCCTTCTGCAGATTTTCCATCTACCATTAAAATTTTATCCCCAGCTCTTAATCCGGCTTTATCTGCCGGAAAGTTCTCGTATGGTTCAGATATAAAAACAAACCCATTTTTTCTAGAAATTAGTGCTCCAATACCTCCATATTGACCGGTAGTCATAAAACGATAGTCTTCTATATCAGATTCTGGATAATAAACCGTATAAGGATCTAATTTTTTTAACATGGCGTCAATGCCTGTTTTCATTAGGTCTCCTGGCTCCGTGTCGTCAACATAATAAGTATTTACGTTTTTGTATACACTAACAAAAATGTCGAGGTTTTTACTAATCTCAAAATAGCTGTCCTGAAAACTATAGAAACCTGCTGAAAATATTATTAGCGCTCCGGTAATCCATTTTACAGACGTATTCAAAGGATACTTATTTTTCATTTTCTAGTTTTTTTAATGTTTTAATCAGGTCGGCTGTAACTAGTTGAATTCTTTTTTCAATAAAAGAAAACTCTAATTCTTTTCTACCTGTGTATATGATACCCAAAGCAAGATGCTTTTTATGTGTGTTTATTTTTTGATTTAGCTCAAGAGAGTTTAACCTAAAAGCTTCTGATATTTTTCTTTTTATGGTATTTCTAGTCACCGCTAATTTAAACCTTCTTTTTGGAACGCTTATTAGCGTTTGAACACCTATAAAATCAGAATTTTTGACCTCCAAAAAAATTAAACGAAACGGAGGATTACTTATTATCTTTCCTGACGAAAATAGTTGGTCAATAACAACTTGACTTTTTAAATGATTTTTTCTTTTGTTGAGAAACTTCACCACACAAAAAAAGGGTTTCTTGAGAAACCCTTTGTACAATTTAAAAAAGAAAATTGTTATTTCTTGTTATGTTCTTTGACATAATTTTCAATTGCCATTGTCATTGAAGGCGCGTTTTGTGTTGGCGCTTGAATGTCAATTCTAAATCCAGCATCTTTAGCCGCTTTGGCTGTTGTTGGACCAAATACAGCAATTCTGGTTTTGTTTTGTTTAAACTCCGGAAAATTTCTTAAAAGAGATTCAATTCCGGCAGGCGAAAAGAAAACTAACATGTCGTAATAAACATCTTCTAAATCCGATAAATCTGAACATACCGTTTTATAAAGCGTAGCCTTAGAATACTTAAATTTATTTTTTTCTAATAATTCCGGAATTTCTTTTTTAAGAATGTCTGAACAAGGCAACAAAAAGGTTTCCTTTTTATGCTTTTTCATGACATCAATTAACTCCGCAAATCTTTGTTTACCGTGAAAAATCTTTCTCTTTCTGTAAACCACGTATTTTTGTAAATAATATGCTGTAGACTCTGAAATACAAAAGTATTTCATTGTATCGGGTATGGTTTGTCTTGACTCTTTCGCTATTCTAAAATAATGATCTACCGCGTTTCTTGACGTAAATATTACCGCTGTATGGTCTAAAATATTAATCCTTTCAGCGCGAAAATCAATTTCACTTACTCCTTCAATGTGAATAAATGGGCGAAAATCTATTGTTAACTTGTGTTTTGATCCTACCTCAAAATACGGAGAACGATCCGACTCTGGTTTTGGTTGGGATACAAGAATTGTTTTTACTTTCAAATCCATAGCTTTACCTCAATAAAAATGATTGTTTCTGAAAGATTACTGCATCTACGTATGAAGAGATAACATTCTTCCTACAACTAGAATCGGTAAAATTTCGAGCGCGCAAATGTACAAAATAATGTGAAACACTTGACTGTTAGTTTGTTTAACTGCCAATAAAAATGAACGTAACAAACGGTATGTAAATATTAGGGCAATAAAAAACAATCCAATTTTTACAATCCACTCTATAGGTAAATACCTTCCATAGGTATACAGAACTGTGATTGGGAGCAAAACAATGCCCAATATTTGTATGGATATAATTAATAGGGTCATATAGCCTTGGATTATTTTAATCGCATTAAAAATAAATCCTATACAAAAAATGATGGTGGTTTTTACAAGTAAACTGAATATTAGTCCCATGCCAATAAATAACATTGCAACTACCGATCTATGCATATCGAATAAAAAGAATGAAATGGGGTAAATTTCTAATACTTGATATGAAAAAACAGATAATGTAATTATTCCTAGGAGAAACATTCCTAGCGAAACAATTCCATTTGCCCCACTTTTGTCATTTAACTCTTGAAATAGTACGTTATTGCTAAAAAAGGAGTTGATAATGCCCACTAACCCTTTGTAGTGTTTTTGATAATAAAAAGCCCAAAAACCGAGAATGACCATGAAAATCACAAAAAATGTAGAGTTTGATAACTTTGATTTCTCAATGAATGGCAAAGGAACTTCAGCCACTTGTTTGGAGGTTGTCAAAATATGATTTTCAAATAAGGGTAAAATAGAGTCCTTTTTTGTGATGTTTCTTTGGTTTAAAAACATCATAAAAGACTCTTCGCCTAATTCTGTCTCTTGTGGTATTTGATGGCTTGCCTGATTCATTAATGGTTTTACAAAGGTAGTTTGAACAATTATTATCACAGTTTCCTAAGAACTAATAATCTCTGTTTTTTTGAACATTATTATTTGAAGATTTCAATACCTTTGACGCCTTAAAATAGACACTCATGACTGATAGATTTGAAGCACACGATTATTATTTAATGGATGAATTGTTGACAGAAGAGCAGAAGCTTTTTAGAGATTCGTTACGTGCCTGGTTGAAAAAGGATGTTTCGCCAATAATTGAAGATTATTATGAACGCGCTGCGTTTCCAAGCCAAATTATCCCTGGATTGGGAGAGTATGGTTGTTTTGGACCTTATATACCAACAGAATACGGAGGTCCTGGATTAGATCAAATTACTTATGGCTTGTTGATGCAAGAATTAGAGAGAGTTGATTCTGGGGTTCGATCTACTTCTTCGGTACAATCTTCGTTGGTGATGTATCCAATATGGAAATATGGTTCAGAGGAGCAAAAACAAAAATTCTTGCCCAAATTAGCTACGGGTGAATTTGTTGGGTGTTTTGGATTAACAGAGCCTGATCATGGTTCGGATCCAGGTAGCATGGTTACCAATTATAAAGATATGGGAGACCATTATTTATTGAATGGTGCCAAAATGTGGATTTCAAATTCACCAATTTCTGATGTTGCCGTAGTTTGGGCAAAAAATGAAGAAGGTAGAATTCATGGGCTTTTAGTTGAAAAAGGAATGGAAGGCTTTAGTGCTCCAGAAATGCACGGAAAGCATTCGTTAAGAGCATCTATAACCGGGGAGCTAATTTTTGACAATGTAAAAGTTCCAAAAAATAACCTGTTGCCGGGTAGATCTGGCTTAGGAGCTCCATTGTCATGTTTAGACTCTGCCCGTTACGGAATTGCGTGGGGAGCTATTGGTTCAGCTATGGATTGTTATGATTCAGCCTTGAAATATGCCAAGGAACGTATTCAGTTTGGTAAACCGATTGCATCATTTCAATTAATTCAAAAGAAATTAGCAGAAATGGTTACGGAAATAACCAAAGCACAGTTATTAACTTTTAGATTAGGTCAGTTAAGAGAAGAAGGTAGAGCTACTTCTGCTCAAATTTCTATGGCAAAAAGAAATAATGTAGATATGGCATTGAAAATTGCTAGAGAAGCTCGCCAAATTCATGGGGCAATGGGAATTACAAGTGAGTACTCTATTATGCGTCATATGGCAAACCTAGAATCAGTGGTAACTTATGAAGGTACACATGATATTCACTTGTTAATAACAGGTATGGATGTAACCGGAATTCCGGCATTTAGCTAAGGAATTAAAAAAGCAAATTGTAAAGCCTCTAGAATTAGTTTTCTAGAGGCTTTTTTCTGCACAAAATGTTGATTTAACGTTTGTTCACGTTTGGTAATTAAACCCTTATTAATAATTTCTATCTAAAAGTCATGTTTCACAAAAAATAATAAATATGATTTTGAAAAAAGTATTAGGAATAATTGCAGTGGTGTTTTTAACCACAAGTTTGGTTAATGCGCAAAAGCCCAACCATGGTAAATCGGAACGAAACCCTGAAATGAGATTAGAGAAAAGACTGGAACACTTAAAAAGTGAGCTTGAATTATCGAATTCTCAAGTACAAGAAGTTTCAGAAATTTTAAAAAATTCTTTAGATAAATCAGAATCCATAAAGAATAAGTATCCTGAGGTTAAGGAAGCGAAAATGGAACTTAGAGAGGTCAGAGAATTTAGACAACAGAAAGTTTCTGTGATTTTAACTAAGGATCAACTAGAATTGTTGAAGAAAGAAAAAAAGGGGTATAAAAAAATTGATCGAAGCTTTGAAAGAGACTATTCCAATAGGGTAAACGAAATGAAAACTCGATTGGATTTAACAGAAACTCAAGCCAAGGAATTAAAGCAAATTAATGAAGAGGTATCTAATAGAAAGATTGAAATAGCTAAAAAGTATCCAGAGTTAAAAAACATGAAAGAGGAAATGAGATCTCTTCGAAAGGAATCTAAGCAAGAAATTTTAAAGGTTCTTAATTCTGATCAAAAGGAAAAGTTTGAACGAATGAAAAAGGGGTCAAAAAGGAATCAGTGTCGAAAATCAAAGTACAATTAAATTTTAAAAATATTGCATGTAATAAAAAAGCCGCTTTCGCGGCTTTTTTATTAATATTTCAACTCTGACCTAGAAGCTTTTCGACCTTCTAGCCAAGACTCATACGATTTCTTGTCAAGTTGGTACCAAGCTTTGG
Source organism: Salibacteraceae bacterium (assembly GCA_049606935.1). Lineage (GTDB taxonomy): Bacteria > Bacteroidota > Bacteroidia > Flavobacteriales_G > Salibacteraceae > CAJXZP01. Next base: position 40,515 of record JBMYWA010000002.1, on the reverse strand, counting down.
CAATGTTTGATTTTAGCATCACTTTCAGTTGCTTTTTCTTATCCTTTATGTCTACACTCATTCTTCGGGGGTTTAAAATCGTTTATATCTTTTGTTAGGTGATGTAAATTTATAAAACTTTTTTCCCCGACCAAAAAATGAGCGAAATAATTTACAACACTACATTTATTATCTTTTTCTTTACGAAAATCACCTTTTTGGGACTTTTGCCATCCAACCATTTCTGAGAATTAGCGTGTTGTAAAATAATCTCTTCAACTTCCTTTGCTTCGGTATCTAAAGGCAGTTCCAATTTGAATCTCATTTTTCCATTAAATGACACGGGGTAACTATGGCTAGACTCCACTAAAACGGCTGGATTAAATTGTGGAAAACTTGAATTTGAAACAGATTTTTCATTTCCTAATTTACTCCATAATTCCTCTGAAATATGTGGGGCGTGACATGCTGCAAGTCTTACAAGAATGGACAATACTTCCCTGTTGTTGCATTTTAACGATGTTAAGTCATTCACGCAAATCATTAAGTGACTCACAATTGTGTTAAAGGAATATCTTTCCATGTCATCTTGTATAGATTTAATGGTTTTGTGAATTACCTTCATTGATTCTTTATCAGGGGTGCCTTCAGAAACAACAAAATTGTCATCTTCATCATGATATAGAGCCCAAAATCTTCTAAGAAACCTTGATACGCCATCAATTCCTTTAGTATTCCATGGTTTGTGCATTTCAATAGGGCCTAAGAACATTTCATGTAGTCTTAAAGCATCTGCTCCGTATCGCTCTATGAGTTCATCTGGATTTACCACATTGTATTTGGATTTGGACATTTTTTCAACCTCACTACCACAAATGTATTCTCCGTTTTCCAGTTCAAATTCGGCATCATTGTATTCCGTTCTCCAATTTTTAAATGCTTCTGTATCTAGTAAATCACCGCTTACAAAACTCACATCGGCATGAATTTTTGAAACCTTTCTATTGTTTATTAATCCTTTAGAAACAAAAGTATTGGTGCCCTCTAAACGGTAAACAAATTTTGAAACTCCTTGAATCATTCCTTGATTAATTAGCTTTTTTGCAGGTTCATCAAATGGAATAATTCCTAAGTCATTTAAAAATTTGGTCCAAAATCTCACATATAATAAGTGACCTGTGGCATGCTCAGCTCCACCTAGATATAAATCTACTTGCCCCCAGTAATTTACTGCATTCTTGTCAAATAATTTTGAGGAGTTATTAGGATCCATATATCGTAAATAGTACCAAGAGGAACCCGCCCATCCTGGCATTGTATTCGTTTCAAGTGCGTACCCTTCTTTAGTGACCCAACTTTTAGCTCTAGCCAATGGCGGTTCACCATCTTGAGTTGGAAGATATTTGTCTACTTCTGGTAATTCTAAAGGTAACTCAGATGCGTCTAGTACATAAGGAAGTTCATTTTTAAAATAAACCGGAATGGGCTCTCCCCAATAACGTTGACGACTAAATCCTGCGTCTCTTAACTTGAAGTTGATTTTTTTGGTGCCTACTCCTTGTTTTTCCATTTCGTAAATGGCAAGGCTGATGGCTTTTTTTGCTTTTAGACCATTTAAAAAATCAGAATTACAGATTACCGCTTGTTTATTTTCAATTGCACCTTGACTAATATCTGTACCCTCTAAAATATTAGGAATAGGTAGGTTGAAATGATTGGCAAAACTCCAGTCTCTTTGATCGCCTGCCGGAACCGCCATAATAGCACCGGTTCCATAATGAGCCAAAACATAATCTCCAATCCAAATTGGAATCTCTTTTCCTGTAAAAGGATGAATCGCATAGGCTCCCGTAAAAGCTCCAGAAATATGCTTCACATCCGACATTCGATCCCTTTCGGATCTTTTACTAGTTGTTTCTTTGTAATCTTCTACTTCTTTGTATTGTTCTGAAGTGGTAATTTTATTTACTAGCTCATGTTCAGGAGCAATAACCATAAACGAAACTCCAAAAATGGTATCCGGTCTAGTTGTGAATACTTCAATTTTTTCATCATGGTTCTTAACCTCAAAGTTTACTAAGGCACCTTGAGATTTACCAATCCAGTTTTTTTGAATTTCCTTGATTGATTCTGGCCAATCAATTTTATCCAGTCCAGTTAATAATCTATCTGCATAGGAAGTGATTCTTAACGACCACTGTTTCATTTTTTTCTGCTCTACTGGAAACCCACCTCTTTCAGAAACGCCATTTTTAACTTCATCGTTGGCCAAAACCGTACCTAATTCCGGACACCAATTAACCACCGATTCGCTTAAGTAAGCCATTCTATAGTTCAATAGAATTTTATATTGCTGTTCTTCCGTTTTGGCAAGCCATTCTTCTGAGGTAAAAGATAATTCCTCAGAACAAGAAGCTTTTACATTTGCGGTTCCGTTGGTCTTAAATTTTTCAATTAATGAATCAATATGTTCTGCTTTATCTGAATCATTGTTGTACCAAGAGTTGAATATGGATATAAATATGGATTGTGTCCATTTGTAGTAATCTTTATTTGAAGTCCTTACCTCCCTGTCCCAATCAAAAGAAAATCCAATTCGATCTAATTGTTGACGGTATCTGGCAATATTTTCCTTGGTAGTAATATCTGGATGCTGTCCGGTTTGGATTGCATATTGCTCGGCTGGTAAGCCAAAAGAATCATAACCCATTGGATGCAATACTTCAAAATTTTGAAGCCTTTTGTATCTCGAATAAATATCAGAAGCAATATAACCTAAAGGATGACCAACATGTAGACCAGCGCCAGAAGGGTAAGGAAACATATCTAAGACATAATACTTTTCTTTTTCTGTAATAATATTGCTTTTAAACGTCTTGTTTTCTGCCCAATACGATTGCCACTTCTTTTCAATATCAAAAAATTTATAGGCCATAATTATTCAATTTTATTCCAATGATTTTCAGCCGGCAAAAGTAGTAAGGATTAGTTCAATATGCAGGTTAATAGCAGATAAATTGATAGCCGTTTTGACTTCGATAGCCATTAAGAACTCCAATAAGAGTATGGTGGCAAATAGAATTATATTTTTTTTAACACAACCATTTATTTGAAGTTTCTTGCTTAGGCTTTCTTGATATATCTTCGCCATCGTAAAAAATAGATGTAGTGAACGACAGTATTGTAATAATTCCAACGTATAACGAGATTGAAAACATCGAAAAGATGGTTCGAAAAGTTTTTTCATTAGAAAAAGCGTTCGATTTATTGATTATTGATGATGGATCTCCAGATGGAACTGCAGATACTGTGAAAAAATTGCAAACGGAATTTCCTAATAGGCTTTTTATTGAAGAAAGAACAGGAAAACTGGGATTGGGGACTGCGTATATTCATGGTTTTCACTGGTGTTTGAAAAAGCATTATGAGTTTATTTTTGAAATGGACTGTGATTTCTCTCATAACCCAGATGATTTGTTGACACTATACAAATCTGCAAATGATAACAACGCAGATTTAGTTATAGGGTCTAGATATATAAAAGGGGTGAACGTGGTAAATTGGCCAATGGGCCGTATTTTAATGTCTTACTACGCCTCCATGTATGTGCGAATTATTACTGGAATGCCAGTTAGAGATACCACTGCTGGATTTAAATGTTACAGAAGGAAGGTACTTGAAACCATTGAAATTAATAAAATCAACTTTAAGGGATATGCTTTTCAGATTGAAATGAAATTTAGAACCTGGAAAAAGGGTTTTGTTGTCAAAGAAGAACCAATAATATTTACCGACCGGCAAGAGGGTACATCTAAAATGTCAGGTGGAATTTTTAAAGAAGCCTTTTTTGGTGTAATGCTACTTAAACTAAAAAGTATTTTCGGTGCTATTTAGTTGGCGCTTATTTGGTAACCACAAAACTTTCTGTTCTTACAGAGTTTCCTGAAGTTAGCTGTATTTGATAGTTTCCCTGGCTAAAAGTACTCACATCAATATGAAAGGTATTGGATAACCGTAGATCTGATTCTCGCATTAGCGCACACCCTTTCGAGTCAATAATCACATATTCGTTTATGGTACCGAAATCTCCACTTGGAACAATAAAAAGTGTTTCTGAAGTTGGGTTAGGATACATAACCAAATTGTTAAACTTTGATTTTTTGATCACGAAATTTGATTTAGAGATAATATCAAGATTGGGATCAATTAATACTTCTATAATAGGGAAAGGGACTAACCTAGTTACCAAATTTTCATTGGTGTACTGGTCTAGGTAAAGCCATAAGCTATCATGTTCTCCAATAATTAAAACAGGTACCGTGATATTAAATAGAGGAGTTGTATTGGATGAGGTAGTTTGAAGAAACTTTGCTTCGAATTGTTGGTTAACTTGATCCCATTCCATATTAAAGCTGGGGTAACCAATGCCGTAAATCCATTGATTTTTGAAATTACTTAAAGAGGAATCAGCAGCAAGTTCTATATGATGAAAAAAATCATCGGTTAGGGCGGATTTGTAGGCTAAATTGGTGTCTAACAAGTAAGAACGAATACCCGATAAAAAAACAGAATCACCAACTTGTTTGCGTAGCATATGTAAAACATAGCCCGCTTTGGCATAAGATAAATCTGGGTTGAAAATTCGAGATACCGAAGTGGTATCTTCTACATAAATACTTTGTTCATTATTTCTAGTAGCTCTTTCCAGGAAAGTGTTTTTCCAGTCGTTCCAGTACATTCCGTTATACATGGTTTCAAGAGGCAGACCGGCAAAGTAGGTTGCAAATCCTTCGTTAAGCCAAATATCAGCCCAAGAACCACAGGTAATTTTATTACCAAACCATTGGTGAGCTAGCTCATGGGCGTTTAATCCAAAATCAAAATGGGTCATAAAGCTCATTGTTTGATGTTCCATTCCGCCTCCTCTGCCAAATTGAGCATGGCCATATTTTTCATTCATAAACGGATATTCGCCAATTAATGAATCATAATACCTCAGTAAAGTGTCGGCAGTAAATAACTGAGAATGAAACCGAGCACTATCTTCCTTATAAATGTAATTCTGAACCAACAAAGAGCCGTTTGTAAGTTTGGAGTAAAAGGAGGTTTCTGAATATGGTGTAATGGCAATGGCAACCAAATATGGTACAATGGGGTATCTACACTCCCAATGAAATGTAACATTATTTCCATGATTGTTTATGGATTTTAAAATACCATTACCTGCCACCTTGTTTTCTTTAGGAACAGTAACAAACACATCTATAGAGTCTGCTTTGTCTGTTAAGCTTTGTTTACAAGGCCACCAATCTATAGCACCATAAGGTTCAGAAAGGGTCCAAAGAATTGGGGTTTCATTATGCATTTCAGTCCTAAAAGAAGCCCCATCTGGCGGACTGCCATGGTAATGTATGGTAACAGAATCTACTTCATGGATTAATAAAGGTAAGGATATGGAAATGATATTATCAGAATGTGTATGGGGAATTGTACTTGTTTGGTAAGTAATAGAGTCCACCATTAATTGAGAGTTTAATTCAAAGTAAATTAATGAATCAGACATTGTTGGTGTGAATTTACAGGTAACCGACCCAGATATATAGTGGGAGTCGGGTTTTGCAAATAATTCAAGTCGGTAATAATTTACATCATAGTTGGATGTTACTGTAGCCTCTTTAAAGTTTATTGGGCTGTGTACTCTCTTTTCGTTTTGACTTAATTGATCAATGTTATGGATGAAGTAATTTTTTTGACCAAAAGAAATACTGAAAAAACCCAGAATAATAAGCGTAAAAAACCAATTCCAATAAAATTTCATTAGGGCGAATATAAGGATAAAAATAGCTTGGAGATATAGATTTATGCTGGTCTAAAATTAGGCTGTTGATTAATTGTGAATAAGTTCCTTACAACTCGTTGTATCTGGTTTTAAGCAGGTTATATTTCATTAATTAATGTTAAAGGTTTTAATTAATAACAAACTATTTTTACTTTTAAATCGTTGATTTGGGGAGATCATTAAAGATTAGGGTTATGAAAAATTTGAGAAACCAAAGCCTAGGGCTTTTAGAAAAAACGCTTTTAGAGTTTAAGCAAAAAGGAAATATTAGTATCGAAGAAATTAGAGAGTACTTACGAAATAAATACCAATTAACCGTAAGTTACGCTGTTTTACAAAAAAGATTAGAGGCATTTAGCGTCTAAATAAAACCAGCATCTTTTGGTACAATTTCGGTAGGAGGAAATCCAAAGTAGTTTTTGAAAGAAAAAGAAAAATAGCTTACGCTGTTGAACCCGGTAGCATATGCAATTTCCGAAATATTACCACCACGTTGTTCAATAATTTGTTTGGCTTGTTCTAATCTAAATTCTCTTAAAAATTGATTGAAGGTTTTACTGGTAATAGCTTTCACACGTCTTTGAACGGTAGATTTACTTAACCCCATTTCCACTACTACATCTTCAATTGCAAAATGTGATTTATCTAGGTTGTCGGCAAACAAAACAATTAACTCCCGCATGAAAATATCTTCGGTTGACTCTACTTCTGTTTTATTTGTTTCCAAATAAGCTTTAGCCTTGAGTTTTCTTCTAATTTCAATAAGGTTAGCAATTCTAGCAACTAACTCTTTTGCGTTAAAAGGTTTGGTGATATAGTCATCGGCACCATACTCTAACCCCATGATTTTTGATTCCGTCATCGTCTTAGCGGTGAGCAAAATAACGGGGGTATTAGTTAATGCAGGAGTTTCTCGAACATTTTTTAATAATTCATAACCGTCCATTTCTGGCATCATAATATCAGAGATAATTAAATCAGGCTCTTTTTTAAAAGCCATATCTAAACCTTCTTTTCCATCGGCAGATACGAATACGGTGTAACCCTTAAACTTTAGTAGTTCTTCAAGGTTTTCTCTGACGGTGGCATCATCTTCAATTACAAGTACATTAGACATGGTATTTAAACGTTTTGGTTCGTTATTTACACAAATGTAACATATTGAGGTTACTTTTGACAATAGATTATGGATGATTTACGTGCACTTGGTCAGGAGGTAGATTCCCAATTGGATTCGGGATTGTTGAATAAAACCCTAAATTTATTTCGAAGCGAAGGAAGTTTTAATGGAAATACCAGTTCATTTTTACAATGGCTATCTAATAGCTATTACCCTAATTTAACTGTTTTTATTCCAAATACATCGGGTAATTTAGGAGAGTATTTTGATTCGCAAATAGTGGTTTATGGAACCGAGGCAAAAAGGGTTAAAAATCAAGATTTGATTAAATCTATTAAAAACATTTCTGGAAAACGTAACACTTATTTCCAAAACGTCTTGCATGAAATTACAGATGAAAGAATAAAAAAGGAAATGTCTAATTTGGGAGCCATTTCAGTCTTTATCATTCCAATTTTATTTAAATCAAAACGAATAGGTTATTTAGCTTTTTTAGAAGATCAAGTACCCAGGCTTTGGTCAAAGAAAGAAACATCAGATTTAATTAGTTTGTCTCAAATTTTTGGTCAATTTTTTTATTCCGAAATGTTGGATAAAGAACTGTTTACCAAAGAAGAAATACTTCAAAAAGCAATTGAAAGCTCAAATGACGGATATTGGCACATAGATTTACAACAAAACAAAATGCACTTTTCTCGTCAATGGAAAAGGATGTTGGGCTTTGAAGAGAGTGAAATAGAAGATTCTTTTGAGGTTTTTGAGAGTTTATTGCATCCAGAAGATAGGGATGTGGTTTTGCATGTTCTGGACCCGTATTTAAAAATTGGACTTGGTAGTTACGAGTGTGAGTATAGAATTAGAAATAAGAAAGGGAAATTTATTTGGGTGCTTACTCGAGCAAAAGTTAATTTTTCGGAGAATGGAATTCCTTTACAATTTGTTGCCACAAACACGGATGTAACCTCTAGAATTGAATATAAAAGAAAATTAGCAAATAGTGAGGCCAAGTACAAGAGGCTGTTAGGTTCTATCCATGAAATAATCTTTGAGGTAAACGCAAAAGGGGTGGTAACATTCTTAAATGAAGCATGGGAGCGTCATTTGTTATTTAAAGTTCAGAAAACGTTAGGAAAAACCTATTTTACTTACATCCATCCAGAAGATAGACCCATTGCCGAAGGAATTGTTTTAACTCCTTACTCCGGTAAAAATGGAAATCATATTACTCATGAATTGAGGTTGTTAGCAGCAAATGGAAAATCTGTGTGGATGGAGGTTCACTTTTCTTTGCATTATGATGATCATAAAAAACTAAAAGAGGTAAAAGGAACCTTAGTAAATATTGATGAAAGAAAAAAGGTAGAACTTGAAAGGGCGGCAAGCGAGAATAAACTAGCTAGAATATCCGAAAATATTTCGGATTTGATACTCGAAATAGATGAGTCTGGTAAGTATTTGTTTATGTCAAATGCGGTAAGACAAATGCTGGGCAGAAACGCTAAAGATTTTATTGGTAAAAAGGCAATCCATGATGTGCACCCGGAGGAACAGGATTTTATTAATAAAAACGTTTTTAATCAACTTCTTAATGGGGCAAAAAGAGTTGTGGAACAATACCGTTTTAAAACTGGATACGATGATTATATTTGGGTTGAATCTATTGTTCAACCATTAATTTCAGTTTCAGGTAAACGAACATTTATTGCGGCCCTTCGTGATATTTCTGCCAGAAGGAAAGTTGAGCAGGATATGAAAATTGCTTTAGCCAAAGAAAAGGAACTAAATGAAATGAAATCTCGTTTCATTACCATGACGTCCCATGAATTTAGAACGCCTCTTTCGTCAATAAAATCTAGTGTGGAATTATTGGAAATGTATGCCGAAGATCTTGGCGAAAGATTTATAAAGCCATTTGAAAAACATTTTTCAAAAATTACCAATCAGGTAAACAGAATTAATTTGTTACTTAATAACATAGATACGCTTGGGAAAATTGAATCTATGGAAATGCCTTTTCAGCCCATTAGTCAAAACTTGTTGGAATTTTGCTCAAATATCATTAAGCAACAATTAAAAGAAGAGTTTCCAAATAGAGATATTTCTATGGAGGTAGAAGGAGAACAAAAACCTCAATTATTTGATCCTACCTTGTTAGATACCTTGTTTTACAATATTTGTAAAAACGCCCTTATATACTCTGAAGAGGGAGTAGATTGTAAGGTGCGGTTTTTAGAAGAGAGTTTTGAAATTGAAGTATCTGATAAAGGAGTAGGCATACCTGAAGAGGAAATGCCACATCTGTTTACTTCTTTTTTTAGAGCAAAAAACATTGTGAATCATAATATTCCAGGGAATGGATTGGGGCTAATCATATCAAAAAGAATTGCCGACTTACACTCAGGTTCTATTGAAATTTCTAGCAAAGAAAACGAAGGAACTATTGTGAAAGTGACTATTCCACAGTCAGTTAGATTCTAAAACATCTCTTTCCACTCCATTATGGTTTGGAATCCTAGTTTTTTAATTTTTGGTATTTCTTTTTTTTCTCCTACAAACATAACAAAATCACCTCCCCAAGCACCTAAGGACTTGAATGTGCCATTAATGGACTTGAAATATTGATCTTTAATTTTAGGGTAATTTAAAGTTTTGCTAACTAAATTTTCATGGTTTAAAAGTTCGGTAGTGAAGTCTTTCAAATTTGTGGCCATAACTACATTACTCGTAATCTGAGTGATTTCTTGTGCAAACTGTTCTTTTTCAATATTTAGTTTGGAGTATTTGTTAATTTCTTGGTCGCTAAACTGCTTATTTCCAGTGTAAACAAAAAATATTTGATTCTTAAAAACAGGATTGAAAGGGATTTCTTTTACCTGAGGAACCTTGTTCTCTAGGTAATAAAGTATTGGCCCTTTTGCATCTGCGCAAGCAATGTCATAGCCCGATCCCGTAAATGAGTCTTTGAGTAAGCGATATGGGTTTACTTCAGACCATTGACTGATGAGGTGAATTAATGTGGAACTTGACCCTAAGCCCCAATTTCTATCAAATTCAAGCTGAGTAATTACATTAGAATTAAATAATTCTAACGAAAACTCGGGCTTAAGCATAATGATGCTGGTGAGGAGATCAATTAATCTTTGGCATTTTTCTGTACTGGAAGTTTCAAGAATTTGGAAGGAGGAGGACAAGGAACATTCAAACCATACTTGATTATTTACATCATAGCTTTTCCAATACAAAGTGTCAGATGTATTTTTTGAAACGGTAAGCCGTTGCCCCATTTTTGTTGGAATTGCCAGAGCCTTGGCTCCATCTAGCACAGCATATTCACCGGTAATTAAGAGTTTGCCGTGAGCAAAATATTCCTTTTTGAAACTCATTTATTAGATGAATCTGATCTCATTTCGTGAAATTTATTTACAATATCACTATGCCTTGGAACTTTGTCTTTAAAGTAAATTTTGAAAAAATCTTTTTCTTTATCTGTAGCCCCTAATCCGTTTAATACATTTAATAAATGCATTTTCATATGGCCTTGTTGAATGCCTGTAGTAGTCAAGGCTTTTAATGCTCCAAAGTTTTGAGCTAAACCAGAAGCGGCAATAATCATCATAAGTTCTCTAGCCCCAGGGTTTCCTAATAATTGATAGGCAAATTTCACCATTGGGTGTAATGTGGTTAACCCTCCTACGGTACCTAATGCCATAGGAATGTCAAGCCAAAACCTAAAGGTTCCGTCTATAATTTCACATTTAGTAAGAGATCTGTATTGACCAGATCGTGCAGCATAGGTATGAGCAGCGGCTTCTACAGCGCGAAAATCATTTCCGGTAGCAATTACCACAGCATCAATTCCATTCATTATTCCTTTGTTATGCGTTGTAGCCCTATAAGGTTCAATGGTGGCCACATGAATTGCTCTTTCAAACTTTTCAGCAAATTCTTTTCCGGTCATTCCTTCAGTGGCTAATTCATCTACATGACAGCTTACTTCGGCTCTTACTAAACATTCTGGGGTATAATTAGAAAGAATACACATTATGATTTGAATCTGCTTTTCTTCCGCTGTAAATAAATCAGAAAGCTCAATTTCTCTTTTAAGTGTATCTGAAAACTGCTCCAAACAAGTATTAATGAAGTTGGCACCCATAGAGTCAATAGTCTCAAAATTGGCCTTTATTTGGTAATAATTGGGTTCTTCGTAATTCTTGTTGATTAACATTATGTCTGTAATACCCCCGCCTCTTTTACGCATATTGGCAGTGATAGACTCCGTGTCAATGTAAAATTTTTCTTTAATTCCATTAAAAAACTTTAAAAGCTTATCGTAGTCACCATAATACACAAAATGAACATGGCCTATTTTTTTTGTTGAAATGACCTCCGCTTTGAAACCTCCTCTATTCATCCAAAAACTAGCCGCTTTTGCTGCTGCGGCCACTACTGAACTTTCTTCAATAGCCATTGGAATAGTGTATATTTCGTTATTGATTAGAAAGTTGGGAGCCACGCCAAAAGGCAAATAATAATTCGTTAAAGTGTTTTCAATAAACTCGTCATGCACTTGTTGAAGATTGGCGTCTTGGTTCCAATATTGTTTTAAAACAGCCTTTCCAGATTCTTTATCAGTAAAGTAATTGTCAACTACCCAGTTAATTTTTTCTTCTTTTGAAAGCTTTGAGAACCCCTTTATTGCTTTAGACATATATGTTTTTTTAGGTGTAACGACTCCAGTTTTAATATAGTGTGCAAAGTTAGAGTTTTGACATTCTTTAACGTACCCTATTTCTATTTTCTTGTAAAATGATAATCTAGTAAAACTTTAAATCCAAAAATTCCATCTGCGGTAGTGTAATTATAGTATTTGCTATCAATTATCTCAATTTTTTTGGTAGGGTCAAATGTTCTAAATTTCTGTATTTCGGAAAGATCTTTATTGCTTAGAGTAATTACTACATTGTTTGCATTAAAACCTTCTCCATAATCCACAGTTATTATTTCTGAAGTAGTGGTGAGCATTGGTCCTGTACAAAGAAGGTTTACTAACAAGAATAATCCAGTAAAAATTGGCCCTAAGCCAATTATGTTAATAAACAACATGAAGAAATAATCTACAGGAATAATTTTTACCATCCACTTGTAAGGAATAAGGGTAAAGAAAACCGAAAAGAAAACAAAAAACTTAATTGTGTCAAAAATCGATATATCCGTATAAGAATATACCCAAAATAAAATAATTAAACCAATGAAAAAAGAAGAGGCCATAAATACCGTAACCCAATTTGGTATATCCTCCTTTTGAAATTGATCATACCTCAAATTTTTGTGCGTATTATTGCCAATATTTGCCATCTTATATTTTTATGCGCACCGAATTCATTCCTGACAATGGTAAAAAAAAATGTGGAAATCCTAAAACAGGATTAGTATTGATGACCCTTGTTTTAATGTTTTTTGGGTGCACAGCCGAAAATCATACCGAAACGATGGATTCACCAAAATACACTAATCATTTAATTAACGAAACAAGCCCATATTTATTACAGCATGCTCACAACCCTGTTGAATGGTATCCGTGGGGAGAAGAGGCATTGCAAAAAGCTAAGAAGGAAAATAAGTTGTTGCTAATAAGCGTGGGTTACGCAGCTTGTCATTGGTGTCATGTTATGGAACATGAGAGCTTTGAGAATGAGGAGGTCGCTCAAATTATGAATGCTCATTTTATTTGTATAAAAGTAGATAGAGAGGAACGACCTGACATTGATCAAATATATATGAACGCGGTTCAATTGCTGACAGGAAGTGGTGGCTGGCCATTGAATTGTATAGCCTTGCCAGATAGTCGTCCAATTTATGGCGGAACCTATTTTAAAAAAACGCAATGGATAGATATTCTTCAAAAGTTGGCGGATGAATATCGAAACAACCCAGATAAGGTTATTGATTATGCAGAAAGACTTACGGCCGGTATTAGGGAGATTGATTTAGTAGAAAAGAATCAAGATAATAGTGAGTTTTCTAAGGATACCTTAGATGAAATGGTGATTAATTGGCAGCGAGATTTTGACCTAATTGAAGGGGGAGCCAACCGTTCTCCAAAATTTCCATTACCAAATAATTTTCAATTTTTGATGAGGTACGCAGCTTTAAATCATCAAGACTCTATTGATAATTATGTGGCCCTTTCTTTAAGAAAAATGGCATTTGGAGGATTGTATGATCAAATTGGAGGAGGCTTTACCAGATATTCTACTGACAAATATTGGAAGGTTCCTCATTTTGAAAAAATGCTTTACGATAATGGTCAGTTAATTTCACTTTATTCCGAGGCTTACACGAAATACAGAGACCCAAATTTTAAGGCTATTGTGAACCAAACAATTGAGTTTTGTAAAAGAGAGCTATATGCTGGTAATGGTGTTTTTTACTCGTCTTTGGATGCGGATAGCGAAGGGGAAGAGGGTAAGTTTTACGTGTGGACTGAAAACGAATTTTGTGAGGTTTTAGGGAGTGATTCCAATATTATGAAGGCCTATTACAATATTGGTAAAATGGGACTTTGGGAACATGGAAATAATATTCTTCTTCGAAACAAATCGAATAAGGAGATTGCCATAGAAAACAACTTGTCTGTAGCTAACTTGGAGGTTGTGGTTCAAAGAAGTAACAGTAAGTTACTGGCTCGCAGAAATAAAAGAATTCATCCAGGGTTAGATGATAAAAGTTTAACCTCATGGAATGCGTTAATGCTTAGTGGTCTGGTAGATGCATATGTTGCTTTTGGTGAAGATTCGTACTTGGAGGAAGCTAAAAAGGTAGGGCGTTTCATTACTGTTACTCAAAGACGAGAGGATGGTGGTTTAAATCACAATTACAAGAATGGCATATCCAATATTAATGGATTTTTGGAGGATTACTCTCATAGTATGGAGGCTTTGTTAAAATTATATCAAGCTTCATCTGATGAGAAATGGTTACATGAAACTAAAAGACTTGCAGATTATACTATTCATAATTTCTTCGATTCTAAAAGCGGGATGTTCTATTTCACCTCTATTCTAGACTCTCAATTGATTGCTAGAAAAATGGAAATTACTGATAATGTAATTCCAAGCTCTAATGCTAGCATGGCCAATGCGCTTTTTTTATTAGGAACAATTTATGATAATGAAAGTTATTTAGAAATTAGTAATACTATGCTCAATAACATGAAGGACCAAATGCCAACGTATGGATCTGGTTATTCGCACTGGGGCAACCTAATGTTAAAAAAAGTTTACCCATTTTCTGAAATAGCGGTTGTAGGGAGTGATAACAAGAACATGATGAAAAGAATTAACGAATATTACATTCCGAATAAACTAATTTTAGGCAGCAAAAATGCTTCAAAACTACCCTTGTTGGAAGGGAAGTATATGGAAGGTGAGTCATTCTTTTATGTGTGTTATAACAAAGCATGCCAGTTACCAACCAAGGACCTTAATCAAGCCTTAAAACAAATAAAGTTTTAGGAAGGTTATGAAGTTAAATTATTTACTACTCCTTGTTTTAGCTGCTTTTTTTTCAGGAGTCTCCGGGCAACAATTGGATACCGAACATCCTCCGGTTCTTGCAAAATATCCTTATTTTAATAAGCAGTTTATTAAAAAACAAAAGGTAAAAACCTGTCGTACCGAAGTGTTATATAAAATTCCAAATAGAAAAATACAACCATCCAATGAAAGTATGCTTTTTGAGTTCGACATCCTTGGCCGTGTGAGTAAGGTGGTGAGCATATCCAACCTGGGTAGTGATAATAGTTTATCCTATTACTTAAATAAGTCTGGAAAAATAGCTACAATTCATGAAAGAAACGCATATAAAAATGAGTTGAAATCTTTTGTGTACAATGAAAAGGGACTTGTGGTGTCCATAGAGCTAGCTAACGGTAAAAACTCTAAGTTAATTTCAAAAAATGAGTTTAAATATGAGTATTATTCGGATCTTCAGTATAAAAAATTCTGCCTAAATAATGAGGGGCTTACTTATAAATACGAGGTTGTTGATTTGGATGAGTTTGGTAGAGTAAAAGAAAGTAGAGCACGCTTTATTAGAGGTGTAAATCGAGAATATATTGTAAATACTTACCAAGGTGAAAAATTAGTAGAATGTAGTTTTAATAAAAAGGAAGTAACCAGAAGGGAAGAAAAATACTCTATGGAATATGACCATAATGGCATTCTGCAAGTGGCAAACATGAGCGTAGACGGGGCATTGATTTACCGCTATGAGTATCTGTATGAAAAAAACATGCTGATTGCTATACTTAGAAAAGAAATCAAAACTCAAGAAATTAAAATTACTAAATTTGAATATACTTATTACTAGAAAATTGGGGTTAAAGCAGGTAAAGTAATTAGTAAACACCACCTTTGCATCACAATTCTTAATTATGATAATCTACAACGTAACGGTAAAGATATCGCATGAAAAACATGACGATTGGGTGAAATGGATGAAAGAAGTACATATACCCGATGTTATGGCCACTAAGCTATTTTCGAAAAATGTTTTTTCCAGGGTTATGGTAGAAGATGAGGAAGGTGTTAATTATTCCATCCAATATTATTGCCAGAGTATGGATGTATTGGATCAGTATCAAGAAATTTTTGCGCCCAAACTTCAAGCAGAGCATTCATTACGATATAAAGATCACTTTGTGGCGTTTAGAACCTTATTAGAGCTTGTGTAATGGATGTAAAAGCAAAAAAACACCTAGGACAGCATTTTCTTACCAGTGATAAAGTGGCCTGTGATATTGTGCATGCTGTAAAGAGTGATACCTTTACTAAGGTTATTGAAGTAGGGCCTGGAATGGGTATATTAACCAAAGAATTGATTAAAATTTATGGCGATGCACTTTCTGTAATTGACTTAGACGGAGAATCCATTAAATACCTAAGAAAGAATTTCCCGGAATTGGGTGATCGAATAATTGAAGGAGACTTTCTGGAGATGCGATTATCGGATATTACCGATGAAAAAGTGGCTCTAGTTGGAAATTATCCATACAATATTTCCACGCAAATTATGTTCAAAGTATATGAAAACAAAGATCATATTGTTGAATGTTCCGGTATGTTTCAAAAGGAAGTGGCTGCGAGAATTGCCTCAGGACCGGGTAATAAACAATATGGTGTGACTAGTGTCTTATTGCAAACTTGGTTCGATATTGAATACTTGTTTACAGTAGGTCCAGAACATTTTAATCCTCCGCCTAAAGTAGATTCTGGAATTATTAGATTGCTGAGGAATTCGAGAGTTGAATTACCATTTCCAGACAAGTTTTATAAAAGAGTAGTAAAAACAGCTTTTGGGCAAAGAAGGAAGACTTTGCGCAATGGATTAAAATCCATGTTGAACGAATTTAAGGTGGAATTACCCGAAAAATACATAAGTCAAAGGCCTGAACAATTAGGGGTAGAGGAGTTTCTAGAGATCACTCAAATGCTATATGATGCTATGTTGACATCCAAGAAATAAAATAAAAACTCATGCATAAAAAAAGGGAAGCAATTATTTGCTTCCCTTTTTTGTTTCTTTAATAAAGTACTAGTCTAAAAGAACAATTACTTTATTGTGGAATACTTCAACTACGCCACCTTTAACATCTAAACTGAAACGTTTGTTTTGAGCGTCTTCAATAAAGGTGTCAATAGCGTCATCCGAAGGTGAAATTGCTTTCACTTGGTCCACAGTTATTTGACCAGCTTTTAGAGCAGAAATCATAGCAGCATGGTTATCCATAACTCCAAAATAACCATCAATTCCTGGCATTTCTACGTAAGTTACGTCTCCGCTGTATAGCTTTCTTTCTGGTGTTAGAATATCTAATTGCATATTCTTGTTTTTTATGCGTTAGCTAATTGCTTTTCTCCGTCAGCAATTACATCATCAATATTTCCTTTAAGGTTAAATGCTGATTCTGGGTACTGATCTAGTTCACCACTCATAATCATGTTAAAACCTTTAATGGTATCTTCAATAGATACTAATACCCCTTGCAATCCAGTAAATTGCTCAGCAACGTGGAAAGGTTGAGATAAGAAACGTTGAACTCTACGTGCACGGTGAACAGCTGATTTGTCTTCTTCAGAAAGCTCATCCATACCTAGAATTGCAATAATATCTTGTAATTCTTTATAACGTTGTAAAATCTCAACAACGTTTTGAGCACATTCGTAATGTTCGTTACCAACAATCTCTGGAGTAAGGATACGAGAAGTAGAATCCAATGGATCTACCGCTGGGTAAATACCTAGCTCGGCAATTTTACGAGATAATACGGTTTTTGCATCCAAGTGAGCAAACGTTGTTGCTGGCGCTGGATCTGTTAAATCATCTGCAGGTACGTATACCGCTTGTACAGATGTAATAGAACCGTTTTTGGTAGAAGTAATACGCTCCTGCATTACACCCATTTCAGATGCTAATGTTGGTTGGTAACCTACCGCAGATGGCATACGACCTAAAAGTGCTGATACCTCAGAACCTGCTTGTGTAAAACGGAAAATATTATCGATAAAGAAAAGAATATCTTTACCACCTTCGTTACTGTCTGCATCACCATCACGGTAATACTCAGCTAAAGTTAATCCTGATAACGCTACACGAGCACGTGCTCCTGGAGGTTCGTTCATCTGACCGAAAACGAATGCTGCTTTTGAAGTTTTCAATTTCTCTTGGTCAATTAGGCTAATATCCCAATTTCCCTTTTCCATTGACTCCATAAAGGCATCACCATAATTGATAATACCAGACTCAAGCATCTCTCTTAAAAGGTCATTTCCCTCACGAGTACGCTCACCTACACCAGCAAAAACAGAAAGACCATCATGACCTTTTGCAATGTTGTTAATTAGCTCCTGAATCAATACAGTTTTACCAACACCAGCACCACCGAAAAGACCAATTTTACCACCTTTTACGTAAGGTTCAATTAGGTCAATTACCTTAATACCTGTGAATAGAATCTCAGAAGAAGTAGATAGATCCTCAAATCTAGGAGCTTCTCTGTGAATAGGCATTTCGTTAACTCTTTCTACGTTTGGCATTCCATCAATGCTATCACCAATAACATTAAAAAGACGACCATTAACTGACTCACCAATTGGCATTGAAATAGCGGCTCCCTTAGGAGTAACCACCATACCACGGCTAAATCCATCAGATGAATCCATGGCAATTGTTCTTACCGTATCCTCACCAATGTGTTGTTGAACTTCTAATACGATTTCAACGCCATCTTCTCTTTTTACAGAAAGTGCATCGTATATCTTAGGTAGTTGTTGGTCACCTTCAAAGGTAACATCAATTACCGCTCCAATTACTTGGGAAATTTTTCCTGTTGATCCAGACATATCTAGTATCCGTTTTATTTAAAACTCAGTTTCAATTTGAGGGCGCAAAACTAATGAATTTATTGCGCTAGTAATAATCAAAGTCTACTTTTTTTTTGTATTTATAAATGAGGTTCTTACGGAGCTGATTAGATAAGGTTTAGAACAATTGTTTGAGGCAAAAAAAAGCCTCGAATTATTGAATCTAATTCGAGGCTTTTTTGGCAAATGAATTTTGCTTTTTTAGTAATTATTTACAAAAGAAACACCCACGGTGAATGGATAAAGTTCCGGTCCAAAATCTGGATTAAATAATCTTTGAGTGGAATAGGTAGCGTAGAAGTTAACCCCTCCCCATCCAATCATACCTCTCAAATCTAACATGTTTGGATTGGCGTTATAGCCACCATTATATTTTTCTCTTGTATTATGACCGTTGTATTGGTGCTTTATTCTGTAGGCTTCAAATATTTTTAAACCATAAACAACTCCAGCGCCAATTCTAAAGGCTCTTTGAGGGTGCTCGTTTGTGCAAAAATAAATCATTGCAGGAACGGTAATGTAACCGGTTCTAAAGCGATTTCGATCTAAAGTTCGTGTAGGATCTTGTTCACCCACGGTTACCCCACTGTTATTTTTGTGTAACCTGTAATTGTTTTCTAACGAAAAGTTTTTTGCCAAGTAACCTAATCCAGTAGAGAACTTTACGTATTCTCCTACAATTCTAACATCCATCTCAAACGGGTTTATTGCCCAATTAATTGAATTCGCTTCGTTTACTTCAAAAAACTCTGTTCCAGCAGGAACTTCTGTATTGAAATCTGAAGAGTAACTCACTCCAGTAAAACCAATTTCAAATCCTTGCCAAACCCGGTTTCTTTGAGTAGAAAATACAGAAATAGTTTTTGTAGAAGGTTCTGATTTGGAATCTTTGTTGGTTTCGTTAGTAATGATAATTATTTTTTTTCCATTCATATGAACCTCCGAAGTATCTTTGGTGGCTTGAACGGGTTCTGGGATTTCAGGTACGCTTTGAGGAGTTTCTTGTGAAAAGCCACTAGCTGTAAATCCAAGTATGCATGCGATCGTAAAAAATTTTTTCATGTTAGTATGTATTGATTTTTTTAGTGATACTACCTTCAAAGGTAGGTACTTGATTTAATAGACCTACAAAAACATGTAGGTGTTGCATGAGTAAAAAAAAATAATTTATTAGGATTATAAATCCATTAAAAATGGGTTAAGTTGTTATTAAATAGATAGATTAATACTTGTTAAAATTAATTTCATTTCGAGTGAATTAAAATTATACTTGCAAAAAATTATAGAAAATGAAAATTGCTGTGGTAGGTGCTACTGGAATGGTGGGCCGTGTAATGCTTCAATTACTTGAAGAAAGAAATGTTAAGTTGGATACTTTATTGCCTGTGGCTTCTGAGAAATCGGTGGGTAAGGAGATTTCTTTTAAGGGCAAAAAGGTGAAAATAGTTTCTATGTTAGATGCTATTGAGGCCAAACCAGAGATAGCATTGTTTTCTGCTGGGGGAGAGGCTTCGCTAGAATGGGCTCCGCAATTTGCTAAAAATGGTACTACTGTTATTGACAATTCTTCCGCTTGGAGAATGAATCCAGAAAACAAGTTAATTGTACCCGAAATTAATGCGGATCAACTAACAAAGAAAGATAAAATTATTGCCAATCCTAATTGTTCTACTATTCAAATGGTAATGGCTTTAGCGCCTTTGAAAGTTAAATATGGAATAAAAAGAATTGTGGTGTCTACTTATCAATCTATTTCTGGAACGGGGAAGGCAGCTGTTCAGCAAATGGAGAATGAAAGAAATGGCGTAGAGGGAGAAATGGTTTACCCTTATCCGATTGATAAAAACTGTTTACCTCATTGCGATGTTTTTATGGATAACAATTACACTAAAGAGGAAATGAAGTTGGTTAATGAACCAAGAAAGATTTTAGGAGATGAATCATTAGCTATTACTGCCACTGCTGTTAGAATTCCATTAGAGGGAGGTCATTCTGAATCATTAAATGTAGAATTTAATCAAGACTTTGATATTACGGATGTGAGAAAAATAATTCACGAAACCGAAGGTTTAGTACTGCAAGATAATACGGATACAAACACATATCCAATGCCTAAGTATGCGCACCATAGAGATGAAGTTTTTGTAGGAAGATTAAGAAGAGATGAAAGTCAGCCTAACACATTAAATATGTGGGTTGTGGCTGATAACTTAAGAAAAGGGGCTGCCACAAATACTATTCAAATTGCAGAATATCTAATAGAAAATAGTTTGGTCTAAAAAAGTTAACCTAACTAGATAGGTAAATTGGGGTGGTTTTGTTATGCAGAATCGCCCCTTAGTTTTCGGTAACGTTTTCTTGCTTCGGTTACAAATACAGAATCTGGGTAATCAGTCATTATCAAAAGATAATATTCTTTTGCTTTTTCCGGATTGTTTAGATGGTTTTCATATAAAATCCCTAAGTTAAATGCTGCGTCATCTGCTAAAATATCCTGACCATAATAAGATAGTAAGTCAGTTAGCTCATTTACACACTCGGTATAGTTTTTTTGGCTTTGCCTTATTTTAAACTTTTGAAACAATATTTCATCAGCAAGAGTGTGGTCAGGGTAGTAAGATTGAAGGGTATCTAATTTTTTATAAGATTCTTCAAAATGCTTTTGAACGTACCATAATTCAGCATGAGCGTACATTTGCATTGGATGTAGATTGGTGTCTATCGTGGTGTTGTCTGTAATTAAATTTGATAGGTACAAAGCATCATTACTAATCAATTTAGACGTAGAACCTTTCAAAATATTTAGTTTGGCTAATGCCCAATTGAATTCGCCTGTGTAGTAATAAACCTTTGCGGCTCTTAATTTAGCTTCGTCTCCTAAAGCATCGTATTTAAATGCTTTTTCTGCTTGCATGTAATACAAAACGGACTCCCAAATTTTATTCTCTAATAGAAGGTAATCACCTAGGTCTATTTTACAAAGAGCGACTTCTCTTTTGCTCAAATTAGGGGTTTCTATTGTTTTGGTTAGCCATTTAATAGCTTCGTTAGAAAGCGCTAAGTTTTGAGCGTTTATTTCCGCCATTTCTCTAATGGGCGCAGTAGTTAAGTCGCTGATACCATATTTGTTAATGGTGGATAAGTACAGATTTTTCAATTTTGAATAATCTTTTAAGGTAGTTGTCTGATTGTTGTCTAAAAGAATTTTCTTGGTGGAGAGAATTTCAAATTCAGCGGTTTCAAAATAGGGTTGAAAATCTCCTTTGCCAATAACCGTTTTATAGGCATCAATGGCAATTTCATATTCTTCATTTTTACTAGCCAATCGGGCGAAATTAATAAGCCTACTTCCGTTTTCTTTAAATCTTTTGTCTAAACTTTTAACTTGAACAAAGGCGCCATAAAAATTGTTTTGTTGGAGATTTAACCAAATAAGCATTTCTGCATACATTTGATTATCAGGATACTTGTTGGTTTTTTGTAAAAGTTTTTGTTTTAGCAATCGAGTATTTTCATTTTCTTCAGTGAAATCAAAATTTCGGTTTAACAGGTTTTGGACGGTTTGAAGATAGCCGGCATTAATATTAATTAATTCAAGGTAGGTGTCAATCATTTTTCCGTACTCTCCAATTACGCCATATAAGTCGGCCATTTGTGGGTAGTAAGAATAAAATCCGTTGATGGTTTCTTTTCCAAGCTCATATGCTTTTAGTGCGTACTTAGGCTGGTTAATTTTTGTGAATTGATAAGCCATTGGGATAATTTCATTTTGGTTTTCATTCAATTTTGAAATTACTTTGTCCCATATAGAGTTAGCCTCGTCCTTATCTCCCATAATCCAATATAAATCGCCTAGATTAACCAGATTAGATAGTCTAGCCGGGTTTCGTTTAATTTCTTTTTTTAGGGTTTTTTCGGCTGTTTTATAATTCTTCCCACTTATTAATGCAGAAATATATTTGTCAAAATATGCGGGGGAATTATTTTTTCTGTAAACTTTTAGGTAATATTCTGCAGCCTTATTAAACTCCCCTTGTCTAGAAAATTGCTCTGCTAGTTGATAGTCGCTTTTGGATTGTGAACGTAGTTCTACAGGAGTACCAATGGTTAGAGTGGTAATAAAAAATGATAAAATAAAGTGTTTAATGCTCATAATTAACTAGGAGTAACAAATGTAACTATCGGGAGGTAAAATATCGATATAATCTAAGTCCTAGAAAAGTAAACGTAAGAAAAAGGCTCGTTGCTAGGGCAAAATATTGAGCAGAGCTAACACACCAAGGACAGTTTTCAATGGTATTGCATGGCTCGCAATGAATCCAGTTTAGGTTAAATATTGCCAAACAAATAGTTTGTAATAGAATAAAAATCAAAAACTCAATTAAGCTTGTTTTTTTGACTCTCATAAAAAATTACCTACGGCCTTGATTGTGCAGTTCGGTAACTATAGAGTCAATTGACATGTTCATTCCGTTATATCTTTTAACGGTTTTTGCTTCCCACTCCTTTAAAACGCGGGTGGAGACTCTAATTTTCTCTACTGCCTTTTGCTCTCCTGCCAGGTGTTTTTTGTATTCGTTGTCGTTAGCGAATCCATTATTAATGTCATTCTGTAAATGACTAAGTTGACTATTAGAAAATTCAATTTCAGAATGTAATCTATTATAACCTTTTAAGAGTTTGCGCATCAATTTAAAGTTGGAGTTGTAAACGTCTATATATCTAGCATTCTGATAATTGGTGTCGTTATAATGTTCTTTTAGAAACTCAAGTTGCTTTTCTGATTTTATTTTTGCGGTGGATACAACGTTGGTGTCAATGGTTTGAAATACTTTATTAGAAGAGTCAACGGAGGCTTGCATAGCTTGTACTTTTAAAAGCATGTTCTCTGTTTTTTCGCTTTTGCAGGAAGCCAATAAAGTGAAGACGGTAATTACAATGAAAATATTTCTAACCATTTTAGTTTTCTTTTTTCTTAGTCAATAGTATCAAACCCTGTGTATTTAGCTAAAGCAGCTGGAATTTTTATTCCTTCAGGAGTTTGGTTATTCTCCAATAATGCTGCCAAAATTCTTGGGAAAGCCAATGCAGAACCATTTAAAGTGTGAACCAATTGAGGCTTACCGTTTTCGTCTCTATAACGACATTTTAAACGGTTGGCTTGGAAAGTTTCGAAATTTGAAATAGAACTTACTTCTAGCCATTTGTCTTGGGCTGCAGAATAGACTTCAAAGTCATAAGTTAAAACAGAAGTAAAGCCTAAATCACCTCCACATAAACGAACAATTCTGTAAGGTAATTCTAATTTTCGTAATAATGTTTTTACGTACTCTACCATTTCATCTAATGCTTTCATAGATTCAGATGGATGAGTGATTTGAACTACTTCTACTTTATCAAATTGGTGTAATCTATTTAATCCTCTTACATCAGATCCGTAAGAACCCGCTTCTCTTCTGAAACATTGAGAATAGGCGGTGTTTTTAATGGGTAAATCATCAGTGTTAACTATTGTGTCCCGATAAATGTTGGTTACTGGCACTTCTGCGGTAGGAATTAAATATAAATCATCAACAGAGGCATGATACATTTGACCTTCCTTATCTGGTAATTGCCCAGTACCGTATCCACTAGCTTCGTTAATCATAAGAGGTGGTTGAACCTCTCTATAGCCCATTTCAGTGGAGTTGTCTAAAAAGAAATTGACTAAGGCTCTTTGAATTCTTGCTCCCTTTCCGGTATATACAGGAAAACCTGCTCCGGTAATTTTTACACCTAACTCAAAATCAATAAGATCATATTTTTTTGTAAGCTCCCAGTGTGGTTTTGCATCTGCGTGTAATGTTGGAATTGCGCCTTCGCTAAAAACCTGAACATTGTCTTCATCGCTTTTGCCTTCAGGTACTGATTCATGGGGTACATTAGGAATTAAGTAAAGAAGTTCTTTTAATTCTTCAGCAAACTTATTAAAGGCTTCTTGCAATGATTTTGATTCTTCTTTTAATTGAGAAGTTTCTTGTTTCAAAACATTTGCTTCAGCTCCTTTCCCTTGCTTAAAAAGCATTCCAATTTCTTTAGCTTTCGCATTTGAAGCAGAAAGTACCTCGTCTAATTTTTGCTGGGTTTCTCTTCTGTTTTTATCAGTTTCAATAATTTTATGGATGGTTTCAGAAGCATCCATGTTTCTGACTTTTAATCTTTCAATGATTAAATCTTTGTTTTCGCGGATGTATGGTACTTGAAGCATTTTATAATTTTGAAGTAAATTCTTTACAACTGGCTCAATTAAGCAGTGTTTTTCTAGGTGCAAATTTAATGCACGAAAGGCATTTTACGAATTGATTAAATTAGAATGTGGAGCAAAAAAAATCCCCGACTAAAAAAGTCGAGGATTCAATTATGATAAATAAATCTACCGACTAGTTACTCTCAACAGGAATAACTGATACGTATGATCTATTGTTTGCTTTTTTAGTGAATTTCACTGTTCCATCAACTAGAGAATACAAGGTGTCATCTTTACCGATACCTACATTGTTTCCTGGGTGATGTTTTGTACCTCTTTGACGTACAATAATATTTCCAGCAATAGCAGCCTGGCCACCAAAAATTTTCACGCCTAAACGTTTACTTGCTGATTCACGTCCGTTATTAGAACTACCTACACCTTTCTTATGAGCCATGTCTTATAGTTTTATTTGTCTTCTGTTTTTTTAGCAGCTGGCTTTTTAGCAGCTGGTTTCTTTGTAGCTGGCTTTTTAGCAGCGGCTTTTGTCTCAGCTTTAGGAGCGGCTTCCTTTTTTGCAGCAGCCTTAGGTGCAGCTTTCTTAGGAGCAGCTTCTTTTTTAGGAGCGTCTTCTTTTTTAGCAGCAGCTTTAGGAGCGGCAGCTTTAGCACCTTTCTCGTTAATTGCTTCGATTTTGATTGAGGTTAAATACTGACGGTGACCGTTACGTACTTTATACCCTTTTCTTCTTTTTTTCTTGAAAACGATTACTTTATCGCCTTTTACGTGTTCAAGAACGGTAGCTACTACTGTAGCACCCTTTATAGCTGGGGCGCCAACATTTACTTTTCCTCCGTTATCTACTAGCAAAACGTTATCGAAAGTTACTTTCGACCCTTCTTTACTATCTAAACGGTGAACAAATACTTGTTGATCTTTTTCAACTTTGAATTGTTGCCCTGCCATCTCTACGATTGCGTACATTCTTCTGTTGTTTTAATTTAACAAACCCAAAATTTGGGTCTGCAAAATTAATTAAAGTATTGATTTAGACAACAGTTTATTTGGAGTATATGGGTTATAATGCGAAGACTTTTATTGTTTAGCCATAAATGGAGCTAATAAAGTCTTTTACCGCTAAATAAGATTCTCGTTTATTTTCAATCCAGCCCATGTGTCCGGTGTTTTTAAGGACTACCGTTTTACAATTTTGGGGAATGCGACTTTGGTGAATTAATTTTTCGGCAGGTAACACGGGGTCTAACTCGCCAATAACATAATGAAAAGGAAAGGGAGCAAACTTCAATACTATTTCATTATCCGCTCTATCTCTCATGCCTCCAAGCGCTGCAATGATGCTTTGTACTCCCATCTTGTTAGCTCGATTAACTAATACTTGAATTGTTTTGGAGTACTTTTTTCTGTTCTTTTCTGTGAAAAGAAGCGGAATGGAGTTACGTACAAAAGATGATTTGTTTTGTTCTACTAGTTTAATGGCTCGGTTTCTATTCTGTTTTTTTTCAGGTGTATCTGACGAAGCTGTAGAAAAATATAGAGATACCCCTTTAACCATATCTGGGTAAGTTTCAGCAAAGGCTAAAGCAGTATAGCCTCCCATGGAATGGCCAATTAAAATAACTTTTCGTACGCGTTCTTGTTTCAGAACCGCACGAACAGCTTCAGCCATTAACTCCATAGAATGTACGTATCCAAAATTATCAGATTTACCATGCCCAGGAAGGTCTATGCAAATGGAACGAACGCGCTTTGGTAAATGGGAGGCGTAATATTTCCACATCTCATGAGATTCTAAAAATCCATGAAGAAAAACTACGGCTCTACCTTTTCCAGTATCGGTATAGCTTATTTTTCCTCTTTTGAAAGCAACAGATTTTTTCAAGTTTTTCAAGCAAATTTGACACCTCAAAATTAGTGGGGGTAGGTGGTTAGACGAAAAGAATTTGGTTGGTGTTATTCACTTCTTTTTAACATTCCTTTTTTGTTTGTGTTAATTTTGTGTTGTTAAACATGAATAAAGAGAATACTTTTAATTACCATCCTCGGGAGGAATTGATTAACGTTTGGAGTCATGCCATAGGGTTTGTTCTTGCCGTAGTAGGTTCGGTGTTTCTGTTAAATAAGGCATTAGGATCCGAAAACATTTGGGGTGTAATTAGTTCTATCGTGTTTAGTGTAAGTATGATGATGTTGTATTTAGCTTCAAGCTCCTATCATTTTTCAAGTAAAGAAAGCACCAGAAGGTATTTAAGAGTGTTTGATCATGCCTCTATTTATCTTTTAATTGCAGGAACATATACTCCTTTTACTTTGGTTTCATTACATGGTAAAATAGGGTGGACTTTATTTGGAATTACTTGGTTAATGGCTGTTTGTGGAGTGATTTTGAAATTGTTTTACACTGGAAAATATAATATCCTCTCCACTGTAATGTACGTGATAATGGGTTGGAATATTGTTTTCGCTATTGAACCCTTAATAGCTGCAATATCCTTACAAGGGTTTTATTGGTTGCTTGCCGGAGGCATAATTTACTCTGTAGGGGCAGTCCTTTTTATGTTTGATAAAATTAGGTATACGCATGCTATTTTTCACCTATTTGTATTAGCTGGAACCATATGTCACTTTTTTGCAGTGTATTTGTACGTGCTATAACCTACATCCAAACTTTAGTGCCTTCCGTGCAATTTTGACAGATGTCGATGTTTTTACGTGACTGAATAATAGAGTTTCTAAACGACTTATAGGTTTTGTCGTGCCAAATGTCTTTGAATGATTGATTTTGAATGGTTCCCATTTTATACTTGGCATCCTTATCAAAACAACATGGAACTAAATCTCCATCCCAAGTAATTACTGTAGAATGCCATAAGCGCCAACAATGGTTTCTTAGCTTGTTTTTGATTTCGAAAAAACCATCTTTGTTTTTCTTGTAACGAGAGTATTTTTCATTAGTGGGGAAAAGGTCGCTTCCGTTTTTATAATCGTAAACCTGAGCTGTTTTTAATGCCACTTGATCCACTCCCATTTTATCGGCTAGTTCATGTAAGTTGTCAATTTGGTGTTCATTGTGTTTCACTACTAAAAACTGAAAAATGACTTTTGGCGTAGCACTTTTTAATCTCTTTTTTGCCGCTATTATGTTTTCTGTTCCCTTAAGTACTTTATCTAAATGACCGTGAACACGGTATTGCTCATAAACCTCCTGGGTTGTTCCATCCATAGAAATAATGAGATGGTCTAATCCCGAATGGATAATTTCCTCGGCCACTTTTTCATCAATAAAATGGGCGTTGGTAGAGGTAGCAGTAAATATCTTTCTATCAGATGCGTGTTTAACCATTTTCAAAAAGTTCTTATTGATAAATGGTTCTCCTTGGAAATAGAATGTAAGATAAACTAGGGTGTCTTTTACTTGATCAATAATTTTATTAAATAGTTTGGGGTCCAGGTTTCCGGTGGGTCTTGAAAATTGTTTGAGTCCACTAGGACATTCAGGACAGCCCAGGTTGCAAGCGGTGGTGGGTTCTATACTCATGCTTATAGGCATTCCCCATTGAATAGGTTTTCTGGTAATTCTAGATGCGTAATAGCCGGAAACTAGCTTAATTCCATTCACAATTTTTTTAATTGTCAATTTTTGAAATAAAAGCTGTTTATCTTGCATTAAAACGATTTGAGACAAATGTATTATTTAATTAATCGGAATGTGTTTGTATTTTATCATAGTTGAATAATGGCTCTTTAAAGCGATATTAATTTTTATTATGATAAGGATGGAAATTGTAAATAGAATTGAAGAGGTCAAGGCAATTGTTTCACTTTTAAACTAAAATTTGAGGTTACTTTTGCCGCATGAATAAATTGGATTTTAGTTCCCGTACAGTTCAAGTAATTACCTTAGTGTTTTTGTCATTAATTTGGGGTAGTTCCTTCATTTTAATGAAGCGAGGACTAGATTCTTATCCGCCAAATGAAATTGCTGCGTTGCGTTTGTTTTTGGTGTTTATAGTATTGTTACCTAGCACAATTAAACACTTTAAAGTGTTAAAACCTTCTAATAGGTGGGCATTTTTTGCGGTGGGTGTTTTTGGAAGTGCTTTGCCATATTACCTTTTTGTTACTGCACAAACCGAGATTAGTAGTTCTTTGAGTGGAATACTTAATTCTTTAACCCCTCTTTTTACATTGATTTTTGCCTTAGTCTTTTTTAAAGAAAAAATTAGAGCCATTAGCGCTATGGGAGTTTCTTTGGGATTAATAGGTGCCATAGGGTTAATCTATTTCTCTGCCGAACATGAAGTAGCCCAAAGTTTTACTATTTACATGTTACTACCAATAATAGCATCCGCCTGTTACGGTATGAATGTGAACATAATTAAATCTAGATTACAAAATGTTGATCCGGTAGCTGTGACTGCCTTGTCGTTTGCATTGGTAGGGCCTTTTGCAGGAATTTATCTTTTTGGTGTGAGTGATTTTATGACACACGTTCAGCAACCTGATGGACTAAAAAACTTTGGATTCATTGCCATTTTGGCCGTAATGGGTACTGCATTGGCCGTATTAGTTTTTAATATGTTGATTAAAGAAACAACCGCATTATTTGCGTCTTCTGTAACTTATTTAATTCCCATTGTGGCTATTGTATGGGGCGTAATTGATGGAGAGGAGTTTAATTTAATTCAATTATTGTTTGCGGTTTTAATATTGGCAGGAATTAGCCTCATCCGCAGTAAGAGAAAAGCATAAGGTAAATTAATTGATTCAATTACGAACTTTATTAATTTTGCACGCTCAAACTAGAAAGCATGACAACAGGAACAATTAAGACAGCAAAAGGTGACATGAAAGTAGAATTCTACGATAATGATGCGCCAAATACCGTAGCAAATTTTGTGAAATTAGCTAAAGATGGTTTTTATAATGGGTTAACATTTCACCGTGTAATTCCAGATTTTGTAATTCAAGGTGGTTGCCCAGATGGAACGGGTGCAGGTGGGCCTGGTTACCAAATTGACTGTGAGTTAACAGGTGATAATCAATTTCATGATAGAGGAGTTTTATCAATGGCTCATGCAGGTAGAAACACAGGTGGTTCTCAATTCTTTGTGTGTCACAGTAGAAATAATACTTCGCATTTAGATCGTCAACATACTTGTTTTGGTAAAGTAACTTCAGGGTTAGATGTTATTGATGACATTCGTGGAGGTGATAAAATTATTGAAGTTGTTATTGATTAAGAAAATTCTTAATTTTTTTAAATCCCGATGTGAAAGCATCGGGATTTTTTTTGCTTCAAAATGTGAGTTACACCCGTTTAAAAGAATAATAGTCCGTTTGTCATTATATTGAAATATTAAAGACTTTAGCCCCAACCTATAGAAGGTTTAAAGCGTTTAAGCCATTTTACAAACAAAATATTCATACCATGAAAAAAATTTATTTATTGGCGTTGAGCGTAGTTGCTTCAGCTTCTTCATTTGCGCAAACAAGTCTTAATCAGAATATAGAAAGCAAAGTTGCTATAGATGTTCCAGCGCCCATCAGAAGTTCTGAAGTTTCTGACTCTAGAGGGTCGGCCACATGTTTAGATACTGTAGATTATGCATTATACAGATCTTTAAATGGCTCAAATCAATTTACCTGGGCAAACATTACATTGGAGGATTCGGCTTCTTTATTAAAGGGGATGGGATTGTTTTTTCCGTTGAATGGAACACAGAATTATACGATGTCTGGATTTGAATTACAAGCTGTGGGTATTAAGGCGGACGGTACTCCTTCGCAATTGATAGTGAGTGTATATGTCGCTGATGCCGATTCGTTACCTATGGGTTCTCCTTTGACTACCCAAACGATTTCAGTTGACACAAGTACATCACTTGGTTTTTCTGATGGTTATATAGCTCACACATTTACTCCTCTTACGATTACGTCAAATGTTGTAATTACAGTAGAGGCAGGTTCACCAACTGATTCTGTAAAAATATGGACTGGTGGTGTTTTATCAGGATCCTTTGATGGTTACCCAACCTCTCTTTCTTTGGGTGGGAATTGGATTAGACCGAAGGATGCAGTTCAACTTGGTGAAGTGATTCCAAGGTTTCACCCTATCATTTCTTACGATGCAATAAATACATTAGCTTCAAGTGTAGCTAAGCTTTCTGGACCAAATGAGGATGTAATATTTACTTCATCATACCCAGAAATAGGACGTTCAATTTTGGCTTTTTCCGGTCTATTACAGGATAATAATACGGCTGCAATTGATTTTGGAGATGGTGAATCAAAAGAAAACATTGCTATTTCTGAAACACATGCCTACGCAGACCATTTACAAGATTATAGTGTGACGTTGACTGACTCTATCCTATTGTACCAATCAAATGTTGGTGTTTGTGTAGTTACGGAAACAGTAACAATAGAAAAAGCATGGACAGTTGGAATTAACGATGTGAATAATCAAGAAATTGTAGCTTACGTTTCTAACGATGTAATTCGTGTGGAGAATGCACAGGGGTTAGCTACATTATATAGCATTACTGGACAAGTGGTAAGAAAAGAATTTTTATCTGGTTCAGAGCAAACTATTAATGTAAGTGATTTACAAGGTGGAATTTATATTCTTTCTGTAAACGATCAAGCAGTGAAGCTAAAGTTATAACCATCCGAAATTTAATTATTTGGAGTCCCGGTGCGAAAGCATCGGGATTTTTTATGGATTAAACTTTCTGGCTTGCTTAATATAAAGCTGTCGGTTAATTCCATCTAATTTGAACTCCACATCCATAGCAAAATCATTGAAACTATCTTCTTGGATAGACTGATCGTAAAAATGCTGTTTAATTCGGTATAGCTGATTGGCTAAGTTTCTAATTTCATCTTCGTTCATTACCAATTCATTGTTATTCATATTTCCAGTAGTAATGATTTCAATGGTTTTGTTCTCATCATACATATTATTTAAATTGGTGGGGTAGCAAATTATTTGATCACAAATAGTTCCTTTTGAAGGCTTCACTACATTTTCATTTCCTTTTTGAGCATTCACCACATAGCCAAAGTAGCTATCTCTATACAGATTCTTTGTAATGGCAACACCATTTACTTGTTCTTTAGGGAAAGAGCGATGTACCAGAATACCCATGTAAACGGTACGTTGGTTAATGCCGTAGTTTTCCCGCTCCATAAAAGCTGGAAAAGACCACAAACTCGCCCAAACCTTTTTTATAGCCTCATCAATGGGTTTGTTGGCATTGTTAATAATTCCGGTTTTGGAAGCGTATAAGCCAGCGCCTGAAAAGCCATCCATGTCTTCGGCATTTGTTGATGATCTAAACCTAAATCGAGAGTAGGATCCTAAGGCTTCACATGTTTTGGTTACGTTTTTTTCAAGAGTTTTATCTAAAGGGTAGTAGCGTATGCTATTCCTAATTTCGCGTAAAATGATTTTGATAGAATCAATATCCGTATTATGCGCCTTGTAAAAAAGAAGTTTATTAATTAATGCCTGGGTGTTAGATTCCTCTATGTGCTTTTGATAGTAGGAAAAGGGAATGGCAAAGGCACTTTCTGGAGTTTTAAAATCCGAGTTTCTACTTAAATAAACGAGCTCCGAAAAGTTATATGCCTTGTTGCCTATGTATATGTATGACCTACGGTGCACCTTGTCTAAAACCAATAGCGAGTCTTTAGATAAATCAAATTTCAAGTTTTGAACTTTGGTTGGTTTTGGCTTTTTTAGGGTCTTTGTAGAGCTTGAAATCTCAAAACTATCGGCCCTAACGTTGAAATAAACTTGTTGGTTATTAAAAGATTGAAGTGACGCATTTTGAAACGCATTTTTTAGGCCAATAATGGGTATTCTTCTATTTTGGCCTAATAAAGTAATATGACTTAAGGGTGTTTGAAATTCAGAAATGATAATACCGGCAACCATTGGAAGCGTTAATGGCGTTTCATTAAGCACTATGATATCCTTAGGTTGAATTTCAGAAAGCTGAGAATTAATGTCGCTAATAAACTTTAAATTACCATGAGTACTGGTTTTGTAAATAGCTTGGTATTCTAAAGAACTAAATAGGGAGGAGGTGTTTAACACTGGAATAGGTTTCAATTCATTTTTTATACGGTTTAATCGATTGCTATTTATTAGAATAGCTAAGTTAGCGTTTAAAAAACTGGTTGCGCAAATGCTTCGATGAAGTGTTTTTATTTGTTCAGGTGTCATTAAGTCACTAGGCGAAAGTTCTAAAAAGTATTGCCCCGAATTATGAACGTAATTAATATTTCCTAAAAGGTATTTGCGTCTATTAGATTGAGAGTAATTGTAATCATTGAAAGTGCCTAGAGTTTGCCAATCTTTAAGGACAGTACCGCAAAACTCATGATGAAATTCAAAGTTTTCGGCATTTAA
Source organism: Salibacteraceae bacterium (assembly GCA_049606935.1). Classification (GTDB taxonomy): domain Bacteria; phylum Bacteroidota; class Bacteroidia; order Flavobacteriales_G; family Salibacteraceae; genus CAJXZP01. Next base: position 7,491 of record JBMYWA010000002.1, on the reverse strand, counting down.
ATAATACAATTTTTGGGAGGGTAAATCATACACCACTTTTACCGCATCTATTTGTCCGTATTTAGCAGAAATAGGTAAACCACAAAAGTTTTGAAAGTGGGTTGTTGTTTTTAATTCTTCTACATATTTCTGACCATAACCAAGACTATAAATGATTATAAAGAGGAGCGTTATGGAAAACCGTTTGAGCATTAGATTTATTCGATTCTAGCAATTTTTGAACCAATTGTAAATCTAGTGAAAACTTTCTGTTTTATCCGAATAAAAAACTAACCAGAACCTTGTAAACCAGTTTTTGTACGTAATAACTGAAGTTCTGGTTAGTTTTTGTGAGTTCTAGAATTTATAGATTAAACCGGTGTTTAACCCAAAAAATAAAACCTGTGGGGATATGCTCGAATCCGAATTGTAAATACTGTTTAGATTATATTTTAATTGAGGTCTTACTCCTAGCCACCAATTATCATTTAAGCCATAAGCAATTTCACTTTGAAAAAGGAAATTAGTTTGCACATGGTTTAGTACATTACTATTTTCAATGTTACTTGGATACGGGTCGGTAGATATAAATGAGGTTCCAGAAGAACCAATTGGTAAACCTACAGAAATACCTGAGGATAATTGTAGATTAAACCTATTTATTCCATAGTTATAGGTAATTAGCAGGGGGATTTCAATAACTCTAATTTTGTGATTTAGATGTACGGTTTGATTGGTAGTATCTGTTTGTTTTACCCAGGTTTTTGAAATGGAGGTATCATTAGTAGCGGGGTAGTAGTACCAACCGCCCATCCACCATACTCTATTTTGGTTAGTGGTAATGATCTGTTCTTCATTCCAATAGCTTAAATCTTCAATGTTGTTCACGTATACATTTTGATTGGTTTGAATTTGGGCAATTTTCAACCCTGATTGAATGCCCCATCTTTTTTTGAACTGGTATTCCAAGGAGATTTCAATACTCTTTTCTCCCGATGAATGACTAATACCTGTTTGCGAATCAATAGATTCTTTGCTCCACATTTGTCCAATAGAAGCTCTTAAATTAAATGGCTTGTTTAATGATTTATGGCTTTTTTGATGAGCTTGAGGATTCTGGTTTTCAAATTGAACAGATTCTAATTGTTGCATTGAAAAGGTGGCCATAGGCGAAAGTTCAAAACTATTATTGTTTGTACCTTGATTCGTATATGACACGTCTTGTATTAGTGAATTATTTTTGAGATTTAAATGATGCTCCTTCAATTTTTTAAGAGAGCTAAATGCAGTTTTTGCAATTGCAGGTTTAGTTTCTGTTTTATTAGACGGAGTTCCGTCTGAAAATCCATTCATTGAGCCATTATTATTTGCACCTTGGTTCAAATTGATGCCACTTGCTTTTGGTGCCTTGCTTTTTATGAAGGGATTCATGATATCAGGGTTATTGGGATAGTTTTGGGCAACCTCCTTGTCTTCAGTTTTGGTTTTAATGCGTTTTAATTCACTATTGGCAACAGTGTGTGAAGGTAAGGGATTTGAAGAGGTTATATTATTAGTTGCATTTATTGTTGGGTTTGTTTCCTTGTTTATTTGCTTTTTAATGGATGTGTTTTGATTGATAGAAGCTAATATTTGGGTATTTTCATTTTGACTTTCAGGAGTAGAATCTGAAAACAAAACGGCCGAAATAGTAATTGTAATTACCGAAGCTATAAGAAATAATGGTTTAGCATAAAATGGCGTTGCCGCTATTTTTTCTGCGTTTATAAGTTGTTGTGCTCCTTGCCAAAAAGCAGGGTCCACGGTATGTTTTTGACCGCTAAAAGCGTTCTTAAACAACTGATCTAAATTTTCATCACCTCTACTCATATGGCGATTGCTTTATTAGTGTTTAACGATTGGGTGATTAATCCCTTTAATTTCTTTCTGGCCTCTGCTAAAAGCCATTTTGAGGTGCCAACAGGTATGTTCAGTAATTCGCCAATTTCTCGGTGGTTGTAGCCATCAATAGCGTATAGATTAAAAACAGTCTTCTGATTCTCGGGTAAAGAATGAATCATACTTTGAATGTGTTCCACATCCATTTGGTGAGTGATTTCATTTAACGAAAAACTATCAAATTCTAGGTGATTGGAATCAAAATCAGTAGGAATAAAAATTTCTTTATTTTTCTTTTGACTTTGGTAATCGTTAATAATGGTATTAATCATTATGCGCTTTATCCAACGGTCCCAAGGATTCTCAAAACTGTATTTATCTAGGTTTTGGGTAATTCTTAAAAAAGCCTGATTTAGTATGGGTGCTGCGTCATTTTTATTTCTAAAATATCTTACACAAACAGACATAAGGTCTGAAAAACAGATTTCGTACAACTTGTAGAATGCCTGCTCTTGACCTCTCTTACAATTAGATATAAGCTCTTTGTCTATTTTCATAAAGAAAAAGGACTGGAAGGTCAATTAAAGATCCTTCCAGTCCACCTTTATTAAACTAACTATTTAACAAATTTGAAATTTGAAATTTCTCCATTTAATTGTACCGAAAGGATGTAAATTCCAGTACCTAAATAAGACGTATTAATGGTGCTATGGGTGCCACTTAAACTTGAAATTCTTTGAATTTCTTTTCCAGTAATATCTCTAATTACAAATATCACTGGTTCTGTAATTGAAATGTTCCAATCCACTTGCAATTCATTTACTACCGGATTAGGATATATATTTAAACTATTGGAAGTTAAAACAGTTTCTACTCCAGTAGCAATGGTAGCCTCTACAGTTGTAGAATTTACAACCACACGAATATCATTTGTTCCAATGTTGTTATCAGATATCACCACATCAATTGGAGTGGTAACACGACCCTCTACTTCAGGGTATACCGTGTAAGTTCCATTAGCAAGACCTGATACTTGAAAGTCTCCGGTGTTATCACTGTAGGTATATGATACAGGATCTCCATTTGGGTCTAATACCATAATATTAATGTCAGAAATAGGGTCTCCTTCTTTATTAGCACCTTGACTTACAAGTCCGCCAATAAATCCAACTCCGCCAGCATTTGTTCCTGAAATTAAGTCAATATTTATGTTGTTTAGGTAATTAACGTTCAGAACAACATCCGATGCATTGCTCCATAATAATGCGCCAGAATTACCTGTAGCAGAAACTGCATGGTATGTAGGTAAGTAACTGCTAAAGTTTGTTGAAGCTGGACTTAAAGCCGCTTTGACTAAATATGTGCCATAAGCTACATTTGAAAAATAATACATTCCCATAGAGTCAATAGTGGCAGTGTCTACCGCAGCAAGACTTCCATTGGTGTCGTTGGCAATTAAGAATACTACGCCATAATCAGCGTAAGTATTACCCATATCAACTACTCCAGAAATTGAACCTAGCATTGGACCTGAATTGTTGTTGAATACCAGAGTGTCGTATACCGCTGTGCAACCTGATGGTGTGGATAAATTGCATTGTACGGCATATGTTCCGTTCTGAGAATAAGTGTGTGAAGGATTCATCATGCTAGAGGAGTTCCCATCACCAAAAGTCCATGAATAAGTAGCCTGAGGGTCTGGTGTGTTAGGTGTAAAAGAGTACGTGCTACCTTGATTAGTGTATGAGAATTCAGCGTTACAAGTGCCACCTCCCGTAGAATAGGTAAATGTTACACAGGAAGAATCGCTACACATGGTGTTTGCATCGTAAATATCCATACACATGGTATAGGTTCCTGGTTGGTTTATAGTTACCACAGGGTTTGCTCCTGAATAGGTAGCTCCATTACTTAACGTCCAATTATAGGTTGAGGTTGCTGTAGGATGGCTGGCCATGAAGTAATACACGCCATTACTATCACTATAGGTAAAGGATGCGTCACAGGTTGGGCCACCAACTCCGGTAACCACAATCATATTAGTTACCGTATCTGAGCACCAAATACTATCGTATAAAATACACGTTACGTTGTAGGTTCCATTTGCCGTGTAGGTATGCGCAACTACATCACCAGATCCTACCGTTCCATCGCCAAAACTCCAAGCATAAGAATAATAACCAGGAGGAGCAGAAGGAGTTCCTGTGGTGGTGAAAGTAAAACTGGGAGAATTTCCGGAGGTGCTAAAAGCTGCGCTACAATTAGCGCCACCCGAAACAACCGCATTAATAAATAATGTGTCGTAATCGGCACACATATTAACACTGTCGCCAAAGATGGCTATAACTGTGTAGGTACCAGATGTTGTATAGGTATGACTAGTAGTTTGACCTACCCCGTATGTTCCATCACCAAAATCCCAGCTATGCATTTGCGCAGCAGAAGCAGGATTGGTAGAAGTAAATGTATAAGTAGCTCCTGAACCAGATGAGCTTACGGTTCCATTACATTGAGCGCTTACCCACTGGGTGGATAAAAGAGCAATGAAAAGAACTAAAAAGGAGTTGAACTTTTTCATAGTTTTCGTTTTAGTATTAATTATTAATAAGTTTGATGTCGACTTTCATATATATAGACAAGTTGAAAACTAAGAAGGGTTGGAATTCTTTAAAAAAAAGTTTTTCTAAATAAAAAGAGCCGCTTTAAGCGGCTCTTTTTATTTAACGATCTTGGTACATATCGTCATAATATTTTTGATAATCTCCGGAGGTAATGTTGTTCATCCACTCTTCGTTATCCATATACCAATTAATGGTTTTTTCAATGCCTTCTTCAAATTGTAGGCTTGGTTCCCAGCCAAGTTCCGTCATTAATTTATGGGAGTCGATAGCGTAACGTAAATCGTGACCTGCCCTGTCGGTAACGTAGGTGATTAGTTTTTCAGATTCACCCATTTCACGACCTAGTTTTTTATCCATGGCCTTACAAATTACTTTGATGAGGTTGATGTTTGTCCATTCGTTTTCTCCACCAATGTTATACGTCTCTCCCAGTTTTCCAGTATGGAAAATAACATCTATAGCCCGTGCATGATCTACCACAAATAGCCAATCACGAATGTTTTCTCCTTTTCCGTATACCGGAAGCGGCTTGTTGTTACGAATGTTATTGATGAACAACGGAATTAGTTTCTCAGGAAACTGATTAGGTCCGTAATTGTTAGAGCAATTTGAAATAACTACAGGCAAACCATAGGTGTCAGAATATGCACGTACAAAATGATCAGAACTTGCTTTAGAGGCAGAGTATGGACTATGTGGATCGTAAGGGGTCGTTTCTAAGAACATACCTTCTTCGCCTAAAGATCCATACACCTCATCTGTACTTACATGGTAGAAAAGTTTGTTTTCAAAATCGCCTTTCCAAATGTGTTTAGCCGAATTCAATAAATTTACGGTCCCCACCACATTGGTCATCACAAATTCTAGCGGATTTGATATAGAACGGTCTACATGACTTTCGGCAGCTAAATGAATCACTGAATCAAATTGGTGTTCTTCAAAAATAGATTGAATGTATTGTGCGTCTACAATGTCCCCTTTCAAAAAAGTGTAATTGGAAGCAGTTTCCACATCCTTGATGTTTTCTAAGTTACCTGCGTAGGTTAGTTTATCTAAATTGAAAATATGCGCGTCTGGATATTTGGTAACAAATAATCTTACTACATGACTACCAATAAACCCGGCTCCACCGGTAATTAAAATCTTTTTCATAAAAGGGGATTTTTTTCAGATTGCAAATCTAATAAAATAGGGCGCTTTGGAATAACCTTATTTTCGGGGTTTCTTATACAATGGTACAGAAGAACATGGTTCGCCAAACATGATGGATCTAGCGTAGGGTTTTAGCCTTGAAATATAATTGTTGTATGCTTGTTGAGGAATAGGAAGGTTTCCGCAACCTTTTACTATGATTAAAGCATCTTGGTATTGTGTAAAGTCGTGATTTGAAAAAACCTCCTCAAATAATACCGTTTCTAAAACCTCTTGGCTTCCGTACACTGCTTTTTTGGCGTAGGGTTCAAGCGCAATGGAAATGAGTAAGTATGCCCAAGAAGGAATAATCACATCTGCAGAGCAAATAATGGAAACGTATTGATCTTGGTATTGAGACCAATCATGATTTGCCACATAATCTCTAAAGTCTTTTTCTTTAAGGATCAATTCCTGAAATAACCATGGCTTTAAGTCGAATGTGGTACGCTTACCTTTAGGATAAAACGTTGCCAAATCAATTTGAACTAAACTGCTATTGGCTACTTTATTTACGATTTCTTCCATGATTAATAGTTTTGCTGTCAATCCCCCTGATTTCTTCCTTTGTCAGAAATCGCCTCCTTCTCCAAGGGGGGGGGATAAATTGGTTCTTAATTTCTGTCTTCCGACTTTCTTAAAGCATTCCTAACTCCAACATTGCTTCTTCACTCAGCATGTCTTTAGTCCATGGTGGTTCGAAAGTAATGTCTACAGATGCTTTAGTTACATCATGAATTCCTGCTACTTTATCTTCTACTTCTTGAGGTAAAGATTCGGCTACCGGACAGTTTGGAGTGGTTAACGTCATTAAGATATCTACGGAATAGTCATCATGAATAACTACATCGTAAATTAAACCTAATTCATATACATCTACCGGAATTTCTGGGTCATAAATGGTTTTCATTACCCGAATGATTTCATTTCCCAAAAGTTTTTTATTCATCACTGGTTCTGCCATGATTATTTATCTTGATTTTGTTTAGCTCGGTATGCTAATGCTGTCATTTTTATTTTTTGTACCATAGATACTAATCCATTCGCTCTATTGGGTGAAAGGTGTTCTTTCAATCCAATTTTTTCTAAAGCATAAAGTTCTGTGGTGGCAATATCTTGCGGGGTTTGTCCAGAGAAAATTTCTAGTAACAAACCAATTATTCCTTTAGTAATGATGGCGTCTGAATCTGCATCGAAAATCAGTTTTCCGTCTACTTCTGTAGCGGTAAGCCAAACATTACTTTGACAACCACGCACAATGTTCTCTTCGGTTTTATCACTGTCTGATAAACCTTTTAGATCTTTTCCGTAGTCGATGATGTTCTCGTATTTGTCCATCCATTCATCAAACATGGAAAACTCTTCTATAAGCTCGTCTTGTTTTTCGTTGATTGTCATTTTTATTAATTAGCAAAAAGCTAAGGCTTAAGGCCAAGGCTTCTGTATTAGCATTAAGCGAAGGCATAAAGCCAAAGCTTAATTTAGTTTTTTTATTAATGTAACAATTTGCTTTTGGAGCTTCTTAATTTCCAATAACAAGTTGTTTGTTTTTTCTGTGTTTGTAAATTGATTCTGGATACATATTAAAAATTGGGTTTCCAATTCAAAACATGAACCTAAACTATATTCTAAAAATCGTTTGAAGTCCTTCTCAGATTCGCGTGAACATCCTTCAGCAATATTGGAAGGAATGGAAACAGCGGATCTTGATATTTGACTTCGTAATCCATATTTTTCAGAATCAGGTAAACTATGCAATAAGGTGTAAGTGGAAGAAACAATTGTCATCCCAGTTTGCCAAATTTCATATTTTCTAAAGTCC
>JBMYWA010000001.1:0-214235 GCA_049606935.1 Salibacteraceae bacterium | reverse complement strand
GGCTATAGAGCTAGGATCTTGACCTGAAATAGCACCATTTAAATGAGGTATAAGTACCTGATTTACAAACACTGGAATCGTTTCAAACCCAATAATCGTAAACATACCAATGGCCAACATTAATCCTAAAGCAATAGCGTAAGCCACCAATTTATTTTTACCATTAACTAAATAACCGATGAGGTAAACGATTGGAAAATACTTAAATATAACTCCTACCGCGAAGAATAAACCAGCCCATAACTTCTTATTCTGGTTAGCAAAATGGTAGCCTAGAAAAATTAGAAATGTAAGTAATAAATAAAATTGACCCAGATAAAAATTATTAATCAACCCAAACCCAGTAAGCAACACTATTAATCCGCAATACTCTATTTTCCAATCTGTTACTTTATAAATATTCCAAATCAATCCTATTAAAACGAAGAGGTTGAAAATGGTCCAAATTTGTTTGGCAACTAAGGGAGAAAACCTGGCTAAAGGCACCATTAACACAGCTGTTGGTGGTGGAAAAGGCGAAAATTTGGCGAATGGTAGGTTAATATTATTGGCTTCGGTCAAAAACCATTCGTCATCATAAAACTTTGAAACGTGGTTCCCTTCAAATAAAAGCTTAGAAGATACATAGTAATTTGGAAAATCAGATTGTACCTCTTGAAACCCTGGTACTATCCCTTTCCATAATAAAACAACGGAAAGTGAAATAAGCAAAACTCTGGATAGCACCCTTTTAGAAATCATCTAGGCAAATATGTTTTTCAGCACATAAAATGCTTCCCTTGTATGGGTTTTCAATTCTTCCAAATTTCGAAGAGAATACACACGTTTCCAAATATAACTTGGCCTTAAATAAAACTTTCTATACGCCTCTTTTTTTAGCTTCATGAGCTCTTCTGCCGACACTTTACCCGTGCCCATGGCAATAAAACTGCCCGATTGATCCATTTGCTTTTCATCTTCCGAAATTAAACCCAAATCCAACGCTTCTTCTCTAAAGGAAGTTTGCGCCCGAGGCACAGCCACGTTAAAAGATGCATAATCTGCGTCAATCTCTATAGCAAAGTCAACGGTGTTTCTAATTGACTCGCGGCTTTGTTCAGGAACTCCAATTAGAAAAGTGCCCATTCGTTTAATACCTACCTTTTTAGCTAAAGAAAACGTTTCTTTGACCTGGGCTACGGTATACTGCTTTTTGTATTTTTTGCAAAGTTCATCATCTGCCCATTCTACTCCAAACATGATGGTATTGCATCCAGCTTGCTTCATTTTTAGAAGTTTATCCGCATTCAAGACATCCACACGAGAAAAACATACCCAATTAAACCCTAAATTTTCATTAATCATAAAATCTAAAATTTCAGACGTTACTTTAGAATTCACAAAAAACGTTTGATCTGAAAAGTAAATGTACTTAGTGCCAAGCTCCTTTAAACGAAGTAATTCCTTTTTAATGCTTTCTGTGCTGCGTTGTTTAAAATTCAAAAACGACATGATGCAAAAAGTGCATGGGTATGGGCAAGCATAATTAGTTAATACCGTTGCCATTGGGTATTTGTTTACAAATGGCATCCTGTATAAATCATTTTTAAACAAATGGTGCTGAGGAATATTTAAATCTATCTCCTTCTTTTTTGAGCTACTAGCCCTTTCAATAATTTCTCCATTGTATTTATAGGTTAAGCCATGTATGCCCTCATAGTTTTGGTGTATTAATTGCTTTACTCCATCATCAAAAAAATCGGTAATCACGCCTTTAAGCCAGATCGTTTTAGAAAGGTACTGGATAGGACTTTCCAAGAACAAGTCACCCGTAGAGAAAATTTTCACATCTTCAATCTTTCTAATTAAATGCTCAAAGAACAAATTATCCTCTTGGTAAGACACGGAGCCACATTGGGTGATAATATAATCAGGTTGAAAGTCTATAACCTGCTGTACCGATTCTTCAAAAGAAAGTTTTTCGGCAATGGCATCCATTACTTTACAAGCAAACTGATCTTTAGAAAAAAAACTAGTTTGAGTAAGTAAATCAACAGGTTGAGGCAAATAATAGGCCTTAGAAACCTTAGAGCAATAGTAATCACGAATATAAATTTCCTTTCCAGGAGGATTTAAAAACAAAACCTTAATCTTATCTGAGTTCATTTCTGTAAATACTTATTGTTTTGCCAAAACGTGCTTATAATTTTTAAATGCAAATTTAAGGGTTGACCAAAAGCTTCTTTTTTCACTTTGCACATAAACATGAAAATATATGAGTCCAAACCAAGCTTGAAACAAAATATTAGGAGGTAATTTAATAAGTTGTTTTATTAACGGATATGTCCAAGGCCATAAAACAGCGGTTTGAAAAAACTTTTGCAAATTTTGCATTTCCCGAATATTGGGGATATCTAATTTACTTTCTGTAAAGAATGATTTAGTTAGTTTTTCATAATCGAATGTTGGGCTTAAATACCCTTTAGCAAAAGCATAATCTGTTAATTCTGTACCTGGAAAAGGTGAAAACAAAGAACACCATGGGTAATCTGCCTTTATTTTAATGTTTAGTTCTAAGGTTGAAAATGCATCTTCCAAGGTTTCATCAGGTAACCCAAGAATATTGTAGGTTCTAAATTTTATTCCAGCTTGGTGCAACAAATCTGCCGCCTCAATAATTTGCTGATCCGTAAGTTGTTTTTTTAGCACCTGATTCCTCAAATCTTCATTTCCAGACTCAATGCCAAAGAAAACAGATTTACAACCTGCTTCGGCTAATTTAACAGCATATTGGCGGTCAGCGGCCACCAAATCTGCTCTAACCAAACATATAAACTCAAGGCCAACCTCCTTTTTATAGATTTCTAGAAACTCATATAACCAGCTCCTACTCATTCCAAAAACATCATCCGCAAAATAGATCACCTTGACATCGGTATCACGTACAAGTTGCTTACATTCTTCAATAACTTCATCCATTTCACGGATTCGCACGTATTTCCCTTTTCCTTTGTATAAATCACGCATGGCATCTTCAAAGCAAAAACTGCAATGAAATGGGCATCCCCTAGAGGTAATTACGTTACGAACCGCTCGATCTAAGCGACTATCTAATTGGCTATAAAGGAAACGATCTGGATAAGGATAATCATCCATTCTGTTGGCCAAGTTTCTTAATGGGTTATGCTGAACTTGTCCATTCTCATCTATATAAGAAAGGTTGCTTATATCGTTAAAAGCCCCATTATTATCAATCCTATCCATGATGTCAACCATGGCTTCTTCTCCTTCCCCCTTAACAATAAAATCTACTCCGTCCTCCTTGATAAAATCTCTAAAGAATGTAGGATGTGCACCTCCAAATATATTAGGAATAGCATATTTATCTTTTATTAACCGAGCCATTTTTAACGCCCAGGGATGACTACCACTCATAATAGAAAAGCCTACCATATCTGGTTGAAATGATTCAATTACTCTCTCAAAATCACTTAATGAATGGCCAATGACCATTTCACAATGGTGTCCTTTGGACTTCAAACTAGAAGAAATATACATGGGACCAAGAAACTCATAGTCCATATTTTGAAGAAAAAGAAGCTTCGCCATTTACATTAATAGTTTAGTTCAAAATACCCTTTACCGCTTTCATTACGTCCACATTTTCCAGATTATTCATGCAGGGAACTTTTTTATCACAAGCTACTCCCCATTTTGAATATCCGCCAACAAAGCAAGGACTACAAGAAAGGTTTAAGGACACATTTTTTATGTTTTCACTTTCTGGGTATCCAGAATAATTAGCCTGGGTTGGCCCCCATATTGTTAATGTGGGGGTTTTTAACCACACCGCTATATGCATGGGTCCAGAATCATTTGTAATAAAAAGTGATGCGTTTTCAAGTTCATTTTGAAGGTTACTCAAACTCCAAATACCGGAGTAATTTTCAACTTTTATTTCTTTTTCATCTAGCATTTTTTCTAGCTCACCCACGTAATCTGATTCACTTTTCGAACCTGTTAAAACTAATCGATAATCGGGGTAATTAGTCGCTAAATCTTGAATAACTGAAGCAAATTTCTCAATGGGAAACTTACGCACACTCAAATAATTACTTGCGTTGATATTTATTAGAATTTTCTTTTCTTTGATTACTGGGCTTATTTCTTTTGTACCCTTAGGATTATCACTTTTTTCTAAAAATGGCAATACTTCCTTTATTAAATCTAATTGAGAACGGGTATTTAAATTGAAACCTATATCGTTTTTTAAATGCACATCGGCTTGGTTATGGAAAAACACGGTTTGACAAGCCCCTATTGCCCCCATATACTTTCTTAATAAAGAAGTAGCATTTACGTTTCTTTCCAAATCAATTACTTTGGAGTATTTCAATTTAAAGGGTAATAATATACATTGAAGCAATAACCTGAACCAATTTTTTGATAACGGTTCAATTCTGGTATAACCAAGATTTTTAGCAATTTCCACATTTTGACTAAATGTGACTAAGGTAATATTTGATAAATCTACTTGATTTTGCTGAAAAGCAGACGTAAGTTTAACCATACTACCCATACCCATAAGCTTAATTACCAAGGTGTTATCATTGTAGTTTTTTGATGCAGAATACCACCTCCTTATATGAAGGTAAAACCAACCAATTACCTGATTTGGTATAAAAAGAAAACTATCAATGTATAGTAAAGTTGCTGGATTCATTGTGTAAATGAACGGGCTAATTTAACACAGAAAGGGAATAAAAAAGAGCAATTCGCCCTATTTTTAATACCCCCTTGCTAATATCATTTTTCTTAAACAGAAATCCAGAAAAAAATTTAAAACCTAGATCTAATATTAGATTCCAGTTTTCGAGTATAATCTTCAGTTAACCATCTTAAATAGTTAATTGTACTATTACAAATGCAATAAGAATACTTTTTGATTCGCGCATCAATATCATCCTTCAAATAACGCATTAAATACAGCGCATCAAACAAATCATCCGCATTTTCAATACAAATTTGCGTTTGCTGTTCTATAGAACGCTCTAATGCTACTTTAGGGCGTAAACATTCATGAATAACCTGTTTATACTCTGCTTCAATATCAAAATGAACGTCTTTTGAATTTTTGAAATGCTTTCTTATATCTTCTGGCATTTCGTAAACAAAATTCCTTTGAATTTCATCATCATTTAGAATATTATTCAAATAATGCAATGGAGATCTAAATATTCTTTGCCAATCAATAGCCGCGCCCCATAAACCAAAACGAGCCACGTTATTACCTAAATCAATAACTTGAAATTCATTTTTACCCGGTATTATACGAGAACCACGACCAATCATTTGATAATATAAGGTTAATGATTTAGTAGCTCTATTCAAAATGATGGTTTCTACCGTAGGCTCATCAAACCCTGTGGTTAAAATCCCTACAGAACTTAAAACAGCGTTAGGGGTAACTTTAAACCAATGAATGATATCCTTACGTTCTTGACCGGTATGCGTATTATCCAAATGTCGCACATCATAACCTGCATGCCTAAATGTTTCTAGTACATGCTTAGACGTTTGAATCCCGTTATTAAAAATAAGGGTCTTTTTACCTAGTGATTTTTCTTCGTAAGCATTCAATAATTTCTCTTGCATGATAAAGTTACCATACAATCTTTCAGACGAGGCTACTGTATAATCACCATTAGCGCCAACCTTTAAAGAACTCAAGTTTACTTGAAGCGTAGTTGTGATGGCATTTGCTAAGTACTTTGATTTAATCAATGATGAAATAGACTCCCCAACAATAAGTTCATCATAATTATCCTTCATTGGAAGTTTCATATTTGAACTTAACGGAGTAGCCGTAACTCCCAAAATAGAAGCATTATCAAAATACTTAAAAAGCTTTCTAAATGAATTGTAATGCGCTTCATCAATAATTACCAATCCAATATTATCCACATTGGTTTCATTATCTCTAAGTCGATTATTCAGGGTTTCTACCATAGCCACAAAAGCCACGTAGTCTTCTTCAAATGGAATATGTTTAATCTTGCTATCGAAAATCATGTTCTTCACATCAAAATCATCTAGCATTCTTGAAGTTTGTCCGCAAAGTTCAATTCTATGGGTAAGAATTAATACTTTCTTATTATGCTCTTCAATAAAACGTTTCGCAATTTCCGAAAAAATAACAGTTTTACCTCCACCTGTTGGTAATTGATAAAGCAAATTAAAGCCATCATCCTCGTCATTCAGCTTTCCAACAATTTGATCAATTGCAATTTGCTGGTATGGATATAACTGTTTTACTGCTTTTTCTTCAACTAAAGTTACCGACATAGTGTGCACATTTTTTCAACTCAAAGGCTGCAAAAATAAGGAATCTATTAAGTTTTTAAGGGGTTCTAACATAAGTTTTAATCAGAACCCTAAAAATTTTCATGTTCATTTTAAACATTAAAAACACTACTGATTTACACACTTTTGCCTTCCACAAGGAGGTGATTCGTGCATTTCCCTCTGCAAATTATTATCGTAAATTACCATTAATATCATCTGTTAGACTGATTCATGTCATTATAAAAAGACAAGTACCCCACTATTTTTGGGGCAAACAAAAAACCGATGGCAATTAAAACAATCATAGAACCATTTAGAATAAAAATGGTAGAGCCTATAAGAATGAGCTCTGAAGAAGAACGTGTTGAATTTCTTGAAATGGCACATAACAACCCTTTCTTATTAAATTCTGAAAATGTAATTATTGATTTACTTACCGACAGCGGAACTTCTGCCATGAGCGCAAAACAATGGGGCGGAATAATGGAAGGTGATGAATCATACGCTGGCTCTAGTTCTTGGTTAAAAATGGAAGCCGAAATAAAAGAACAAACTGGTTGTGAATACGTTTTACCTACTCACCAAGGAAGAGCAGGTGAAAGAATTTTATACGGACACCTAGGAGGACCAGGTAAAGTATTTATTAGTAATACCCATTTTGACACTACTCGGGCAAATATTGAGTTTTCTGGTTCTACAGCATATGATATTCCAATTGAAGAAGGAAAAAACCCAGCACTTGAGCATCCATTTAAAGGGAATATGGATACCGAAAAATTAGAAGAGTTAATTCAGGCCTATGGAGCCAAAAACATAGGCGCAGTAATACTTACTGTAACCAATAATAGTGGTGGTGGTCAGCCGGTAAGCATGGAGAATGCAAAGGCCGTTGGTGAAATATGTAAAAAATATGAGGTCCTTTTTGTACTGGATTCATGTAGAATTGCAGAAAACGCCTACTTCATAAAACATCGAGAAAAAGGTTTTGAAAACTACACCTATAAAGATATTGCCAAAGAAATGTACCGTTTAACCGATGGTGCAGTAATGAGTCTAAAAAAAGATGGTTTAGTAAATATGGGAGGCTTTATTTCTTTAAAAGACCCTGAACTGGCAGAAGCCTGTCAAAACCTATTAATTATAACAGAAGGCTTTGCTACTTACGGAGGTTTATCTGGTCGCGATATGGAAGCCATTGCCCAAGGTTTAAAAGAAGTTTTTAGACCCGATTATTTACAGTACCGAATTAAAAGTACCGGCTTCTTGGGTGACAACCTCCATAAAATGGGCGTTCCAATTATGAGACCAACAGGTGGTCATGCAGTATATATTGATGCCAAAGCATTCTACTCTCATATTCCGGTAGATCAATATCCGGGGCAAGCATTAGTATTAGATCTATACAAAAAGGGAGGAATTAGAGCTGTAGAAATTGGTTCTGTTATGTTTGGTAAATACGATGAGGATGGTAATTTAATCCCATCTCCTATGGAGCTGGTAAGGTTGGCAATGCCTAGAAGAGTATATACCCAAAGTCATGTAGAATATATTTTAGAGGTGTTTCAAGAATTGATAAATGAAAAAGAGCAAGCTAAGGGAGTAAAGATTATAAAAGAACCTAAGTTTCTAAGACATTTCACGGCTCATTTTGAAGTCATCGAATAAAAATCATAATATCGAAACATTAATTGTTTCATCATCGTAGGAGAGTATAGAAAAGGGAAAGAGATTTCCCCTACTCCACTGAATGTTCAAACAGAGCATGCATTCAAATTCAGAAAGCTCATCGCAAGATGGGCTTTTTTTATGCAAAAAAAAGCCGAAACAAGTATGTTTCGGCTTTAAAAAAAAATTCAGGTGGAAAAATTAAAGCGCGTAATTAGACATAAATTTGATTCGCATTAATCTAATTTCTTCCATAGTGTAATCATCTTCCCCTAATTCAGCTAGCGCATCTTCTACGGAATCTGATTCGGCTTCTAAGAAATAATCTACAATTTCCTCTTGATAATCCTCGTCTAGTACATCATTTATGTAATAGTCAATATTTACCTTAGTACCAGAAGCTACAATGTTTTCAATTTCGGTAATAAACTCATCATCTGTCATAGATCGAGTTCTTGCTAAATCGCTCAGGGGTATTTTTTTATCGATACCTTGAATAATCGCAATTTTTGTTGCTGATTTATTGGCGACTTGTTTTACAATAACATCTTGGGGTCGTTCAATTTCGTTTTCCTTAACATAGGTATCAATCAAATCAATGAATCTTGCGCCAAACTTAGCCGCTTTACCCTGACCAACTCCCACAATATTTTGCATCTCCTCCATAGTTATAGGATACTGAGTTGCCATATCTTGTAATGAAGGGTCTTGAAAAATCACAAACGGAGGCAAGCCCTTTTCATGACCAATTTCCTTTCGTAAATCTTTAAGCATTCCAAAAAGAACGGTATCACCCGCAGCGCCACCCTTCTGAACTACGTTGTTACCAACGCTTTTCATTAGTTCATCGTAATCATGATCAATAATTAATTTAAATGAGGATGGTTTTGCCAAGAAATCTTTACCCAAATCGGTTAAAAACAGAGTTCCATACTCTTCAATTTTTTTACCGATATAGTTATTTACAAAGCCTTGTCTTACCGCGGCCATCCAAAATTTATCTGAATGCTCTTTTCCACTACCAAAATGTACATTGGTATTTAATCTATTTGCTTTAATTGTAGGGCTTTCTTTACCAATTAAAACTTCTATTATTTGTTTAGTTTTAAATTGTCCTTTTAAATCAGAAATAACTTGAAACAAATGAGCCATTTCTTTTTTGGCTTCCTGTTTTTCTTTAGGATTTACCAAGTTGTCGTCAAGTTCGTCTTTTCCTGCTTTAGTCTCGTCCCAATCTTCCCCAAAATAATGAAGCAAGAATTTCCGTCTAGACATGGCTGTTTCGGCATAGGCTACCACTTCGTGAAGTAATTGTTTACCTACCTCTTGTTCTGCCACGGGTTTTCCGGCCATGAACTTTTCTAATTTCTCAATATCTTTATAGTCGTAGTAGGCAATACATCTACCTTCACCACCATCTCTTCCTGCTCTTCCGGTTTCTTGGTAATATCCTTCTAAGCTTTTAGGAATATCATAGTGCATTACAAACCTTACATCTGGTTTATCAATACCCATTCCAAAGGCAATGGTAGCCACGATAATATCTACATCCTCCATAAGGAACATATCTTGATATTTTGCTCTACGAGATGCTTCCATTCCTGCATGGTATGGTAAGGCGGAAATTCCGTTTACTTGAAGTGTTTCCGCTACTTCTTCCACCTTTTTACGGCTCAAACAGTAAATAATACCTGATTTACCGAGGTTTTCTTTAATGTATTTAATAATCTGTTTTTCCGGATGAATTTTGGGCAATACTTCATAGTACAAATTCGGGCGGTTAAAGGATGCCTTAAACAAGTTGGCATCAGTCATACCCAAATTTTTCTGAATATCTAACTGAACTTTAGGGGTAGCTGTGGCTGTTAATGCCATAATAGGAATAGAGTCATCTATCTGCTTAATCATTTCTCTAATCCTCCGGTATTCCGGTCTAAAGTCGTGCCCCCACTCTGAAATACAATGAGCTTCATCTACGGCTACAAATGAAATTTTTAAAGTCTTAAAAAAATCTACGTTATCCTGTTTATTGAGAGATTCTGGTGCAACAAATAGAATTTTTGTAACACCAGCTACTAAATCTTCCTTTACTCTTTTGGCATCTCCTCTACTTAAAGAGGAATTTAAGTAATGAGCTGCACTGTCGTTAGACACAAAAGCGCGTAACGCATCCACTTGGTTTTTCATTAAAGCAATCAAAGGAGAAATAACAATTGCTGTTCCTTCTTCAATTAAAGCGGGTAATTGATACGTTAAAGATTTTCCTCCGCCCGTGGGCATAATAACAAAGGTATCTTTTCCTGAAAGTACGCTTTGAATAATTTGTTCCTGATCTCCTTTGAATTGATCAAACCCAAAATACTTTTTTAATGGTTTTTTTAAGTCCTCCATTATAATTCTCTTATGACGAGGTTTCCCCCAATAATTCTCTTTTCAGCCTTTTAGCTAGAAAAGACTATTTTCCCTAATAAAAATTAAAAATACGATTTTAATTCAAGAAAGTTCTAATTAAAACTAGCAAGATGTTGAAATCTTATTTCAATTGATTTATTATTCATTGAGCCTTTATTTTGAAAAAAATATGGTAAACTATCCAGAATTATTCTAGCGCTATTTCCCTTTTCATACCAATACGTAATAAAATGCCACATACCACGCGTATCACCTTACCCAAAATTGAATGCTGTTCATTAAAAAAAAACATACGGAGCATTCACGGTACAATTAGTTGATTATTTTTGCCAAAACGATATGATTATGCTTTCAAAAATGAATCCAAAAATTTCAATAATTTTTTTAACTGTATTTGCAGTTGCAATGACCCGATTAATACCTCATTGGCCAAACGTAACAGCAGTGGCTGCAGTTGCCATTTTTGGAGGGGCTACTTTAAGAAATTCTCTTTCAGCAGTATTAATTCCTTTAACAGCAATTTTCTTTAGTGACTTGATCATTAATAATACGGTTTACAGTGCTTATTATGAAGGGTTTGTTCTTTTTGGTAATTCAGCAGCTTGGATTTATGCTGGCTTTATTTTGATGACGGTTATGTCTCATTTTACCATTAAGTCATTCAAAGCCACACCTATTATTTCAACTACTGTTTTAAGCACTCTTTTATTTTTTGTTTTGACCAACATCGGGGCTTGGCTAAGTAGTCCTTTTTACGCTCAAGATGTGAGTGGTTTACTATTAGCTTTTGAAGCTGGCCTTCCATTTGTATTGAACAGTTTATTGGGTAACTTATTTTTTGTTGGAGTTTTCTTTTATGGATATTCTTTAGCTACAGAAAAGAAAGTACAATGGTTATTTGTAAAAAAGTAAATGTCAAAAAAATATTTAAAGAGGCCAATTAATTAATTGGCCTCTTTTTTTTGCCCAATAGTAGCCTAAACGTTAAATATATTCTATTAATCTATTCACCCTTTGCAGGAGTTTAACTATACCAAACAGCGTAAACTAACCATACCAACTCTAATTAAGCCAATAAATTAAGGTCAATAAAAAAGTATGTTGGGGTAAATCCTATAAAAGCTTTAATCCAACTTTTAATAGAATATTAGTGTGGCAGTTTATCTTTTAAAAGACCGTACATCCATGTACCAACAATCGCAAAAAATATGACAATTAAAGCCATATATGCTCCTACTCCTACTAATGTATAAAGTGGGCCAGGGCAAGCACCTGTTAAAGCCCACCCCATACCAAAAATAGTTCCCCCAATAATGTAACGGGCAAACCCACTTTCTTTAGGACTAAAAACTATGGGGTTACCATCTATATCTTTTGCACCAACTCTTTTTATTATTTGATTACTAATAAGTGAAAGCACCACTGCCGAACCAATAACTCCGTACATATGAAAACTTTCAAAACGAAACATTTCGTAAATTCTAAACCATGAAATTATTTCTGCTTTGGTAAACATTATTCCAAAAACAATTCCTAACCCTATATATTTTAAATACTTCATCGTTACAAACTAAAAATTATAGGTATTACAAAATGGGTAACTATTAGTCCGCCAATAAAGAATCCAACTACTGCAATAATCGAAGGAATTTGTAAATTGGCCAATCCGCTTATAGCGTGTCCGGAAGTACAACCTCCGGCATAACGGGTTCCAAAACCAATTAGCAGCCCACCAATTACCATTACTATAAAACCTTTAATAGTAAATAAGGATTCTAAACTAAAAATTTCACTGGGGTAAATGGTTTGCTGATAACTATTCATGTTTAATTGTTCTAACGAAGTTATTGTAGACTCACTTAACAGCATGGCCTCTCCATTGGAAAGAAATTGAGTTGCAATAAAACCTCCAATTACAGACCCTAAAACAAACATTAGATTCCATACTTGACTTTTCCAATCGTAATCAAAAAACTTGATGGTTTTTCCTGCTCCAGCAATAGCACAGGCTGTACGTAGCGTAGAGGAAATACCAAAGCTTTTACCAAATAAGGCAAGAGTGGTATAAACAGCCGCAATTATTGGCCCTGCCACATACCATGGCCACGGCTCTTTTATTAATTCTATCATGATTGATTAGTAATATACTGGAACATACCCTACTACTCCTATAGGGAATGCAAATATATCAAATTGTTTTTATGGAGGCGTTTGAGAAATTAGGATTTCTTAGACTCAAAATTATGTATAGCCTGCAATAAAGAGTTGGCATAAGTCAAATCTAACACCTGCTCAAATACCAAGCTTAATTTATTGTTCTTTTCTTTTAACTGAGCTTTTTGGGGATAGCGTTGAACAAAATCTAAAACTTTATGAAAATGAGCACTTTCATAATAACTAGACTGCTGGTTGCTCACGAAGTAACCAATTAACTTATTACCTTTTAGCACCAGTTTTTCAAAGCCAATATCTTTGGCTTTCCACTTTAGACGCACAGAGTCTATCAATAACTCCGTTTCTTTTGGCAACGGGCCAAATCGGTCAATCATTTGCTTTTCAAAAACCTGTAAATCATTATCAGTTTTAGCATCCGCTAAAACCTTATATAATTTCAATCGTTCTGCAACATTTTGGACATAAGCATCTGGGATTAAGATTTCCAAATCGCTTTCTAGAGCCGTATCCCGCACATATTCCTTCTCTTCATGGGCATACATATCTTTAAATTCTTTCTCCTTTAACTCTTCAATGGCCTCGTCCAGAATTTTTTGATACATCTCAAAACCAATCTCACTAATAAAGCCAGTTTGTTCACCTCCTAGTAAATCTCCAGCTCCACGTATATCCAAATCTCTCATGGCAATATTGATCCCACTACCCAAATCAGAAAATTGGCTTATTGCCTCTAGTCTTTTTCTTCCTTCACTTGTTAAGGCAGACATTGGTGGTGCAATTAAATAACAAAATGCTTTTCGGTTTGAACGTCCTACCCTACCACGCATTTGATGCAAATCACTTAATCCAAAATGATGCGCATTATTAATCAAAATGGTATTTGCATTAGGTATATCCAGACCAGATTCAATAATAGTAGTAGCCACTAACACATCGTATTCACCATTTACAAATGAAATCATGCGTTTTTCTAACTCCTTACCATCTAGCTGACCATGCCCTGTTAAAACTCTAACACCAGGAACCAATCTTCTTACCAAATTTGCAATCTCCTCTAAATTAGCCACTCTATTATTTACTATAAAAACTTGACCATCGCGACCAATTTCATAGCTAATGGCATCTTTAATGACTTGCTCATTAAAAGTATGCACTTCGGTTTCTACTGGTTGACGATTGGGAGGTGGCGTGCTTATTACAGATAAGTCTCTCGCGCCCATCATAGAAAACTGTAATGTTCTTGGAATTGGTGTGGCCGTTAAGGTTAAGGTATCCACGTTCTTTTTTAAGTTTTTCAACTTATCCTTTACCCCAACCCCAAACTTTTGCTCTTCATCAATTATTAAAAGTCCTAAATCTTTAAACTCTACATCTTTACCTACAATTCTGTGCGTTCCAATAAGAATGTCTACTTTACCGTCTTTTAACTTTCTTAAAACCTCTTTTGTTTGCCCTGCTGTTCTGAATCTATTTACATATTCAACCGTTACTGGAAAATCTTTTAAACGCTCAGAAAAACTACGATGATGTTGCATAGCCAAAATGGTAGTAGGCACTAAAACAGCCACTTGTTTTCCATTAACTGCTGCTTTGAAAGCTGCGCGAATGGCTATTTCTGTTTTTCCAAAACCAACATCTCCGCAAACCAAACGATCCATTGGAGTTTCCGATTCCATGTCGGTTTTTACATCAATGGTTGATTTTTCTTGATCTGGAGTATCTTCATATATAAAGGAAGCTTCCAATTCATGTTGCAAATAAGAATCTGGTAAATATTGAAATCCCTTTACGGTTTTTCGTTCGGCATATAGCTTTATCAAATCATAAGCAATTATCTTAATCCTTGATTTAGTTTTTTGCTTGGTATTCTTCCACGCGGGCGAACCAATTTTATGAATCTTAGGTTCGCGTCCGTCTTTACCAGTATAACGAGCAATTCTGTGTAAAGAATGAATACTCACATAAAGCACATCATTATCTCGATAAATCAGCTTTATCGCTTCTTGTTTTTTTCCGTTGTTATCTACTTTAACAAGGCCAGCAAACTTTCCAATTCCATGGTCCACATGGGTAACAAAATCACCTGTTTCTAGTTTGGCTAAATCTTGTAAGGTAATATCTTGTTGACTTTTTTTGAAGCCCTCCTTAAGATGGAATCTATGAAAACGCTCAAATATTTGATGATCGGTGTAACAAGCAATTTTCAAATCATTATCTACAAAACCTTGATGTAAATCCAGTAAAATGGGAGTAAATGAATGATTCTTCTCTAGGTCTTCAAAAATGTTGTGTAATCGATCTATCTGTTTTGGAGAAGAAGAGGCAATTACGTTTTGAATTCCTAGAACTTTATTCTCTTCAAAGTTTTCGCTAAGGAGCTCAAAGTTTTTATTGAATACCGGTTGAGGACTTTGATTAACAGAAAACTTTTCGGCATCGGTAAAGAAATTATTCATTCCCAGTTCCACAATTTTCTTTCCCTCTATAATTTCAAGAATCTTTTTACCCCAAACAAAGAGTTCTTCGGGTGGTAATTGAATGGTTTCCTTTTTATCTGTTTTTGGATATAGTTCTACCGCTAAATTGAACTCCTTTTCAATTCTATCAATGGTAAACTGAACATCCTTAAACCAAAGTGTGGTAGATGGGGTAAAGAAATCTAATACGTTAATTCTATTTTCAATTAACACTTGATTTCTTACATCAGGAACGATACTAATTTTTTTATAATTGTGATCTGATAGTTGTGTAGCTGGATCGAAGGTTCGGATAGAATCCACCTCATCTCCAAAAAACTCTATTCTGTAAGGTAAATCGTGGTTGTACGAAAAAATATCTACAATCCCTCCCCGAATAGCGTAATCACCCGGTTTAGCCACAAAATCCTCGTGCTCGAACTTATACTCCTCCAGTAACTCATTTACAAAATCTCGAGAAATTTCGTCTCCAACTTTAATGTCTAGCGTTTTACTCTTTAATTCTTTTCGGGTAACTACCCTTTCGGATAAAGCTTCGGGATAAGTAATTACAATTACTTCTTTACGGTGAGAAACCGCATCTAAGGCTTCGGTACGTTGTAAAACATCTACATCATTTGTTTTATCTTCTCTGTAAGGAGTACGCGAGGAGGCTGGAAGAAAATGCAACTTATTATCGGGCAATATGGACAAAAAGTCATTATGTAAATACGCTGCCTCTTCCCTATCATTAACTACAATAAGATGGCTTCCTCTTAAATGAGAAATTACTCCTTGCACAAACATTGACAAACCCGAACCTATTAAACCATTCACCTTAAAATGGCCGGATTCGGCATCCCTGAGTAACATTTTTAATTCCATAGCTATGGAATGATCTGCGAATGCTTCCTTTAGAGAATCTTTTGTCATTTGAATAATTATATATTTTAAAAATTAGATTAATGGAGAAAAAAAAAGTTGAACCGAAGCTCAACTTTAAAATTTCATTTACTCATCTTCTGCTAAGAAGCGTTCCACATCTTTCACCATGTCTTCCGACCCAGTAAAGTATGGTATTCTTTGATGCAAGCCATTTGGATCAATTTCCATAACTCTATTTTTTCCATCAGTAGCTAAACCACCAGCTTGTTCAGCAATCATTGCAAATGGATTACATTCATATAACAAACGTAATTTACCTTTTGGCGCAGTATCAGTAGCAGGATACATAAACAGCCCACCTTTCAGCATGTTTCTATGAAAATCAGCCACTAACGAACCAATATACCTAGCACTATACGGACGATTATCTTCCTTATTTAGTTCTTTACAATGGGCAATATATTTTTTCATTCCGTCCGAAAAATGAGGGTAATTGCCTTCATTAATAGAATATATTTTCCCTTTTTTAGGAATTTGCATCATTGGATGAGACAAGTAAAAAGTACCTAATGATGGATCTAAAGTAAATCCATTCACTCCTTTACCCGTGGTATACACCAACATGGTAGAACTTCCGTAAATAACGTAACCCGCAGCCACTTGCTTATCTCCTTTTTGTAAGAAATCTCGCATTTCTAAGGGTTGTCCTACCGGAGAAACTCTTCTGTAAATAGAAAAAATAGTACCAATACTTACATTTACATCAATGTTTGACGACCCATCTAAAGGGTCAATCATTACCACATAATTACCATTTTGAGCTATATGGCTATCAAATTGCACAAAATCTTCTTGTTCTTCTGATGCCATTCCACATACTTGTCCTTGCGACTCTAAAGCATGCATAAAAACCTCATCGGCAAAAACATCTAATTTTTGCTGTTGCTCTCCTTGCACATTCTCGGCACCATAAGCACCCGTTATATCAGCAATTCCTGCTTTATTCACCTCTCGATTAACCACTTTAGTTGCTAAAACAATGGCGCTTAACAAACCTGTTAATTCCCCAGTTGCAAATGGGAAGTCGCTTTGTTTTTTAATGATGTAATCTTCTAACGTTACTAATTTCATATAACTATTCTAAAGGTTGAATTTAAAGGGCACAAATATAATGCGCGAAATGCCGAAAAAGAAATGGAATTAAGCCACAATTCCAACATTTTTATAGGAATAAATTGCAAAAAAATCTGCTTAAAATACCCCCTACTTATTCTCATAAAAACGTTGGTAAAAGTATATTTTTGCGCCACCAAATTTATACATATGGATACCGCATTAAATACAATTGAAGAGGCTTTGGCCGATATAAAACAAGGCAAGGTTGTAATTGTAGTAGATGATGAAAACCGAGAAAACGAAGGTGACTTTGTGGCGGCAGCTGAATTAGTTACTCCAGAAATGGTAAATTATATGGCTACCCATGGTAGAGGATTAATTTGTACTCCGATAACCTTAGAAAGAGCTCAAAACGTTGGTTTAGAATTAATGGTTGGAAATACTTCCGACCCGCAAGAAACAGCCTTTACGGTATCCATAGATTTACTAGGAGATGGTAATACTACTGGAATTTCTGCCTCTGATAGATCAAATACTATTAAGGCTTTGATAGGCGAAGATGCCGCCACCAAAAAGTTTGGGAAACCCGGTCATGTGTTTCCATTAATTGCAAAAAATGGTGGAGTACTTAGAAGAACCGGCCATACCGAAGCGGCTATTGATTTAGCGCGATTGGCAGGGTTAGAACCGGCAGGTGTAATTGTAGAAATCATGAACGAAGACGGTACAATGGCCCGTCTTCCAGAGTTAAAAGTACTCGCCAAAAAATTAGATCTTAAACTAATCAGTATTGAAGATTTGATTGCTTACCGAATGGAGAATGAGTCATTAATTGAAAAAACATTTGAAACTTCTCAAACCATTGGTGAGCATGAATATAAACTTATCCAGTACGAACAAACCACCACAGGCGATAAACATTTAGCTTTAACATTAGGTGAATTTGATGAAGATGAATCTGTTTTGGTTCGCGTACATTCTAGCTACGTTCAAGGCAACGTTTTTGAAAGCCTTAATTGTAGTACCGGCCCCCAGTTACACGCTGCTATGCGTCAAATAGAAAAGGAAGGAAAAGGCGCTATTTTGTACATGCAACAAGGTCATTCTGATACACCAAATAACGGTATTACTGCACATGGAATTGATTCGGTAATTGCTAAAATGAATTCTCATGTAAAAATTGACAATCGTGACTACGGTATTGGAGCTCAAATTTTACGGGATTTAGGGATTAGTAAAATGAAAGTTATGAGTAGCCGTACTACTAAACGTACTGGAATTGTTGGTTACGGATTAGAAGTTACCGAATACGTTCCTTTAGAATTAGCTTAGTATGTATAAGTCTATTATCCGCCCCATTCTTTTTTCAATACCTCCTGAAAAGGCACATCATTTTACTACGGGATTTCTGAAAATGAAACTAGCAGTACCAGGAATGAAAAGCATTTTCAAATCTATGTTCTCTATTCAAGACCCTAGATTAGAAAGAGAAGTGTTTGGGATTAAGTTTCCTAACCCTGTGGGTTTGGCAGCTGGGTTTGATAAAAATGCTGATTATTATAAGCAAATATCTACTTTAGGTTTTGGCTTTGTAGAAATTGGAACCGTTACTCCAGTTGCACAACCAGGTAATCCACAACCTAGAATGTTTAGAACTCCTCAAGATGAAGGGTTGATTAACCGAATGGGTTTTAATAATGAGGGAGTTGAAAGAGCTGTTGAAAATTTAAAAAGTAGGCCCAAAAACTTAATTGTTGGTGGTAATATTGGAAAAAACAAAGTAACTCCTAATAGCGAAGCAATTAACGATTACATTATTGCATTTGATGCATTATTTGATTACGTAGATTACTTTGTGGTTAATGTAAGTTCTCCAAACACCCCAGGTTTAAGAGAATTGCAAGATAAAGGACCATTAACAGAAATTTTGGATGCTCTTCAAGTAAGAAATCAAAAGAAATCAAATCCGAAACCCATTTTATTAAAGATTGCTCCTGATTTAACTGATTCACAATTAGATGACATTGTAGATATCATTAACGATACCAAAACGGACGGAGTTATTGCTACCAATACTACGATTAGTCGTGAAGGTTTAAAAACCGACAAATCTATTACCGATGAAATGGGTGGATTGAGCGGTAAGCCAGTAAAAGAAAGATCTACAGCAGTTATTAAATACTTGCATACCAAATCAAATGGAAGCTTTCCTATTATTGGTGTTGGAGGAATTCAAACAGCTCAAGATGCCATTGACAAATTGGAGGCTGGAGCTTCTTTAGTTCAAGTGTATACTGGATTTATTTATGAAGGACCATCTATGGTTAAGAACATTTGTAAAGGGATTTTAGCGAAGAGCTAGAACTCGGTGCTCTTGAGTTACGGGACGATCTAATCTAGTTTTATACCTCTAAACACATAAGTAGCTTGGCTTGAATCCAATTCTGTACTAAAGGTGTATTCCATCCGAAAGGTTTTATCTTCATACACTTCAAACGTACCACATGTTCGTCCACAAGTAAATACGGCTTTATGATTGAATCCAAACATTGAAACCCAATTACTCCATGGTTGAGGACCCGTTCTAAGGGAAAAAGTAGAATCTCCTAAATTATGAAAATTCACAAATAGATTTTCGTAATGTTCATGAAATAAAGCCGGAATTCCATTTACATCTACACTTAAAATATCCACAATAAAGCTGTCTTGTTGCCCTTCAATTATACCTTTAAATTTACCATAGGTTTGTAAATCATTATAACTACTAACTAAAGTAAAAGTTTGCACGGCAGAATCATAGCCTAAATCATTAGGGTAGCAACAGGTGTTTGCCTCATACTCTATAACATGGGTCACTTCAATTGCCTGAGGTCGAGCAATACTTGGGTCATCAAATCGTCTTCCAGGTGTAACTCTCCCCGTAAATGTTTCTGTTCCCAAATACCAACGGTGTTCAATATTAGGGTCTTCTAATTCTGATTCAAACCAAATAGTATACCCCAACATCACTGAATCTGAAAAAACATAATCCTTACCACTTTTATAAAACCCTTCATTCATAAAAAACTTAGCGGAAGGTTTTACTACATTGTAACATGGATCATAATTTTCACAATCTTCATTTTGAGGATCATTACACTTTTTGCAAGCATTTAGAAAAAGAACCCCAAACAATAAAGTGAAGGTTATATATTTAAAAAGATTATTTATCATCTTGCAACTGGTTAACTTGTTTTTGCATTTCTATGAGGTATAAAGTTAAACTATCCATTTATCAACCCAAAAGTGATGTTTAAAATTCAGAACAACAAAAAGCCCCTTCATGAAAATCATGAAGGGGCTTTTCAATATCTAAATACTGTGACTTACATCAAAGCAGTTAATTTTCCTTCTAATACATCTTTAGATGTAGCACCAACTTGTTTGTCAGCCACTTCACCGTTTTTGATGTATAAAATTGTAGGAATATTTCTAATTCCAAATTTCATAGCTGCTTGAGGGTTCTCATCAACGTTTACCTTTGCTACTATCGCGTTCTCTCCTTGCGAAGCTGCAATTTCTTCTACTAAGGGGCCAATTAAACGACAAGGACCACACCACTCTGCCCAAAAGTCAAGCAAAACTGGTTTATCTGCATTCATTACTAATTCTTCAAAGTTCGCGTCTGTGATTTCAACTGCCATAATTCTATATTTTAAAATGTTATTAATCTCTTTTTTAAGCCCTGCAAATTTAAGATATCCCTTTTAAATGATTTTGTAATTTTAGATACAATTAACATCTGTTATTCACATTTGATGTTATTATTTAATTAATATTTTCAATTCATTAATTTCCCTAACCTTTTTATTACAATTCTTAATAATCAGTCCATATCACCATAAATTATAGGTAGATAAGGAAATTACTCATTATAAGCCTCTCCATACTTATTCCTGTTAATTGCATTCACTTACTTTTGTGGCCATGATGCATCGTCCGTTATCCGATTGGTTACCTATAACAAAAAAAGAAGTCAATTCACGTGGTTGGGAACAACTGGATGTTATTTTGATTAGTGGAGATGCCTATGTGGACCACCCTTCTTTTGGTCCTGCTGTAATTGGTAGAATTATTGAAAGTTACGGATTTAAAATTGGAATTATTCCTCAACCCAATTGGAGAGATGATTTGCACGAATTTAAAAAACTAGGAGAGCCCAAATACTTTTTTGCGGTTACATCGGGTTGTATGGATTCTATGGTAAATCATTATACCGCTAGTTTGCGAAAGCGTTCTACCGATGCCTATACCCCTGGTGGCGAAGCTGGTTACCGACCAGATTATGCGACCACAGAATACTCCAAAATTTTAAAAAAACTATATCCAGAAGTACCTGTGGTTATTGGTGGAATTGAAGCCTCATTAAGACGGGTTACTCATTACGATTATTGGTCGGATAAGTTAAATAAATCCATTTTGGAAACCAGTGGAGCGGATTTATTGGTTTACGGTATGGGAGAAGCTCCATTAAGGGAAATCATTACCTTACTTCAAAAAGGAGTGCCTTTTGAACAACTTACCATGGTGAAGCAAACCGCTTATATGCGTCCTGCTGCTGAAGGGGTTCCTAAGAATAAACGCTGGGTAGACAAAGAATTAACAGCTCACGAAATATGTGTAAACGATAAATTAAAGTTTGCGGCCAATTTCAAAACCATTGAACAAGAATCAAATAAGGTAAACGCCAAACGATTAATACAGAGGTCGGGTAAAAACAACCTGATTATTAATCCCCCTTTCGATACCATGACCGAGAAGGAAATGGATCGCGCATTTGATTTACCTTATACTCGATTACCCCATCCTAAATACAAGTTTAGAGGTCCAATTCCTGCCTACGATATGATTAAATTCTCTATCAATATGCATAGAGGTTGTTTTGGAGGGTGTAGTTTCTGCACAATTTCGGCTCATCAGGGTAAATTCATTGCTAGTCGGTCAGAAAAATCTATTCTTAAGGAGGTTGAGCAGGTAACGGAAATGGAAGATTTTAAAGGTTACTTATCTGATTTAGGAGGTCCATCTGCTAACATGTATAAGCTAAAGGGCAAAGTCAAATCCATATGCGATAAATGTGTGGCTCCTAGTTGTATTCACCCGGTGGTTTGTGACAATCTAGATACTAATCATGATGCCATGACCCAAATCTATAAAAAAGTAGATGCCATGCCCAAAATTAAAAAGGCGTTTATTGGTTCGGGTATTCGATACGATTTACTTACTAGATCTTACAATAAAAAAGCCGACAAATCTTTAGAGCCCTACATGGAACAAGTTCTAAAAAGACATGTTTCGGGTAGATTAAAAGTGGCTCCTGAACATAGTTCGGCTGCAACCTTAAAATTAATGCGTAAACCAAAGTTTGAACACTTTATGGAGTTTAAAAAGAACTTTGACCGCATTAACGAAAAGCATAATTTGAATCAACAGCTGATTCCTTATTTCATTTCTAGTCACCCGGGTTGTACCGAGGAGGAAATGGCCAATTTAGCTGCAGACACCAAAGACATGGGGTTTCAATTAGAGCAAGTGCAAG
Source organism: Salibacteraceae bacterium (assembly GCA_049606935.1). Lineage (GTDB taxonomy): Bacteria > Bacteroidota > Bacteroidia > Flavobacteriales_G > Salibacteraceae > CAJXZP01. The sequence continues at coordinate 191,624 of JBMYWA010000001.1, read as the reverse complement.
ATTTTACTCCTACTCCAATGACGGTGGCTACGGTTGCTTATTATTCTGGCTATCACCCGTATACCTTAGAAAAGGTTTTTACCGCAAAATCAGCTCAAGAAAAGAAAAATCAGCACCGATTCTTTTTCTGGTACAAGAAAGAAAACCATTCTTGGATAAGATCCCATTTAGGTAAGATTGACCGAATGGATTTGGCCGAAAAACTGTTGACTTTCCCGAAAAAAGGAAAACCAAAAGTGATTTCAAACGAAATTTTGACAGATCCAAAAGCTACTGATCCAGGCCATAAAAAAGGAAAGGGAAAAAAATCTTTCAAGAAAAAAGGTAATGGTTTTAGAACTAAAGAAGAAAATAGTTTTTCTAAAACAGGTAAACCACGTAGAAATAAGCCCAAGAAAAAATCAACAAGAAACAACCCTAACGCAGGGGCTAACAAGAAGAATAACCGTTAGTTAGAGTAAAATTAAGTTTTCACTAATTATTTCCGACAGCTCTGTGGATACCTGAGTCTTTTCTGAAAACTCGTTCCATTTAGACACGCTTGCACGCACCTCCTTTATTATTTGGAGTGGATTTTTGATATTCATTGCTTTTGCTACTGCTAATAAATCATCTAGATCAATCTCGGAGCGTTTTCCGTTAACACTTAGGGCATGTTGACTTACCCACTGGCTATCTGGGCGATATGCGTAACAAATATCATATGCCGGAGCCAGTTTCCATTCTCCTTTTTTTGCCAAAGTAAAAGCAAAGTTTTTGGTATGGTCGTCACAATTTTTAGCCATCACATTAAAAACCATTCGCTTATACATTTGCGCGGCATCAGGATATGACAATCGTAACAATCGCATAGTTTGAAAAAGTTGTTCGTAGCTAAACGAATTCACTAAATTGTAATCATAATGTTGCATGGCACAGAAAGTCTGCACATGCAGTTTTTCATCATTCGCTACTCTATCAAATCGTTTAGTCATAAAATGTGCTCTACCGTTTTCCTCTAATAATTGAGATGGCATCATATCAATACCACAATTAATAGCCATTAAATAATAAGCCATTTCTACTCTACCGTAACCCAAAGATTTTCCAAATTGCGCATCGCTTACCCCATCCATTTTCAATAACCAGTGGGAAAACCCCTTTGGTGCAATGGTTTGCCCTGAACGAACTTCTTTTGTTTGCTCATTATAAGCAATGATTGCTTTTGGCCTGGCTCCTCCAGCAGAAGTTCCAATTTTCAAAATATCGAGCATTGCCGACTTTTCATCTGCCTTTAAATCGGTAGAAAACGAAGATCTTTTAGAAAGCATCTTTTGAGCCATTTCTACCAAACCATTAACCTCTATTTTAAATGGTTGATTTTTTGAATTTAGTCCGGCAGGTTCAAATTCTAAAGCACCCATACCTCGTGTACCAATAAAGCATAATTTCTCTACCGGATTCATACTATTTGGTTCCCTACCGTTTTGAGCTAGGTATGCATTTATTAACTGATTTCCGTAATTATCGGGCAATACATCGGCTAGCATTCCAGGCAACCCCGAAAAGGTATTCCATTCGTTTTTAACCGCTCTATTTTCTGGGAACGAAAAAATCTGATTTCTATTAGCAACAGGCATTTTTATTGGAGCTAAATCTTGATTTTCTAAATAAAATTGAGAGTCGTATTGAAAACTACCCAAGCCCGTTTTTTCGTTCCAAACAATAGCACCTGCCCGTTTACCCCAAATATGTACAAAAGCCGTAGTTACCATGTGGATTCAGGTTTAGAAATATTTTTAGCCGTAGACTTTCTTACCCGGTATCGCACCTTTTGATTTTCTTTAGCTAATTGCATTGGACTTATCTGAGGCTCCTCAAAAAATGCTTCAAAAACATGCAATTGGTTTAAGGTACGCAACACCTGTAATAACGTTAACACATTAACAGACTCTCCTCGTTCTAATAAACTAAGAGTTGACCTGCTTATTCCAGCATTTTTAGCCAACTCGCTTTGGGTAAGGTTCTGGTTTGTACGATGGTATTTTACAAACTCCCCTATTTTATTTACAATGGCTAAATCAGAACTACCGGCTATGTTTCTGTATGATAAATCAGTCATAAAGTGTTATTTTTACATTTAATGAATCAAATACCATACAAAAATACGATTTAAAACTGCACCCCCAATAGTAACGCGTCATTTATCAGTCATTAACCCCGTAAAAAGGGTATAATGCATTAAATTTCATTCAAATTTACGCGTTACATTATATAAATATCAATAATATTAAGTTGTTCAACTAAACAAACCAACGATTTGTTATTATTCCTATTCCATACCCCATCTTAAGCCTCAAAGTCAGTCAACACTTATCCTTACAGGCCACTAGGGTAATTTTTTAATCAGGTCATTGTATAGTTCATTGTAGGTAGGTACAGCAACTCCCAAATCTTTTGCCTCATTAATCACAAAATGAGTTAATGAATCAATTTCCGTTTCAGATCCATTTCTAAAATCTCTTTGCATACTGGATGTAGTATCTTTAGGCAACCGTTTCAGTTTTGAAATTACATCTTGTACAATAGAGGATTCTAACCTCACACCTTTTGCTTTGCCAAGAGCCGCAACTTCCTCTAATAATTGCGTTAATATTTTAGCTTTAGCTTCATCTTCTAAAATCTCACCTATCCCTACATCAAAATAAGAAGAACTTGTTCCCACGGCCGAGATAAACACAAATTTTGACCATGTGATTTCTAGAATAGAATCAGAAAGTTTAAAATCAATACCTGCATCCAAAAATATTTTTTCAATTCCTCTTAAATCTTCTACAGACTCCTGATTTCTTCCAAAAAACATTTTTTGAATATTTCCAAAGTTTTCAATAACGCCAGGAGATTTAATTTTAGAAAGAATATATACACATCCATTTATTACCTCATTATGCGGAAATAGCTGCTCTAGCACATCTAAACTACTCACCCCATTTAATAGAGTTATAATTTTAGTATGTGCTCCAATACAGGGAATTACCTGTTTAGCCACCTTTGTTAAAGAGTAGTTTTTAGTAGCAAAAAACACATAATCACATTCTCCTATTTCATCACCTTTATCTGAAAGTAAAGAAGGATTTGCGCTAAAATGTTGGTTTAAATGATGAACACTTAGCCCGTAATTATGCATGTTTTCTAAATGCTTCCCTCTAGCCAAAAAGCACACTTCCACATGCGGTTTATTCTCATAGAATTGGGCCAATTTACCTCCAAAAAAACCACCTACTCCTCCAATTCCAACAAACAAAATTTTAGTTGCCATAAAACCTAAATATTAAAAATTTGCTTAATAAATTCAACCGAGTAAGTACTCGATATTTCTTTAATAAAAGAAGGAAAATCAATAGCCGAATGCGCATCAGCCACATCAGAAATAGTTCGTATAACGATTAAAGGTATGTTGTATTCAAAACAAACCTGAGCTACTGATGCACCTTCCATTTCTACACACAATACCTCTGGTAATTCTTTCGTAATTTGATCACGTTTTACATCCGATGAAATAAATTGATCTCCACTCGCAATATCACCCTGATATACTTTTGGATGATGAATATTAAAAGTATTTAATTGCTTTTCGGTAAACAATAAATGTAATCGCTGATCATTTAAGACTTGATGAACACATTTTTCGGCTAAATCCACTCTCTCTGTAGCAGATGACAAATAAGTCTCGTTCAATAATGGGATTTCAAATTTCTGCATCAAAGGTCGTCCATCTAAATCGTGTTGAATAAATCGTTTCCCCACTACCACGTCACCAATATTTAAATCGGAATGAATAGCTCCGGCCACACCCGTAAAAAGGATTTCATTCACCCCAAACTCATGAATTAAAGTAGTAGCGGTAGTAGCCGCGGCTACCTTACCCCACCTAGAAAAAACAACCACAAACTTTTTCTCATTTACAAATCCAGTAAAATAATCTCTTTTTCCAAAAGTTTTTTTGGTAACATCCGATAACAAAGGCACTATGCCGTTAATCTCTTCGGGCATAGCCCCCATTATTCCAATGACCTGATTTTTAATCATTAATTTTATCTTTAAAAATTTGGGTTGGATGACCGTCTAAACTTATGGTATTCTTTTCTTTCCAGTAGTTTTTAACTCTTTCTGGACCTTGCTTGCTTGACCAATCCGATAAAATTGTTCGATCTGCTTTATACTCCATTAAAGGAACTGCGTAACCACAGGAGGTTTGAACTAAATCAACTTTCATTAACATTACCTGACGAGAACCCACATCTGCTGGAAAAAGTTTAGCAAATTTTTCAAATTCCGCATCTCTAGGGTGAAAAACTTCACAAGTACCGTAAAGTCGTAAAATATTAGGTGCTCCTTCAAATGCACAAAACATGACCGTCATACGATTACTTTGCAATAAATGAGTAGCTGTTTCATTTCCGCTACCCGTTAAGTTCATCCAAACAACGGTGTTTTTATCCAGTACCCTAAACGAATCTAATCCTTTTGGAGAAATATTTACAGTGCCTTCACGCATGGCTGTTCCCACAAAGAACATTTTTTGACATTCAATAAAATCTTGAATTTTGGGTGATATTTCAGAAAACTTTTTCGACATAAAAAGACAATTTTTCAAACCAAATATAACCGTTGTTTCGTGCAGATGAACGACTCCAGAAATAAACTTTTAACCCGTAATCCATTTCCATCTAGTATTGTATTTTTAAGCCCTTTAATATTCACGTTCTGAATTATATTTAAATGAAATTAACGCACATTATTTTAGCATCCAGTATAGGAATATTTACCCTTGGACAAGCTACTGCTAATCAACCTCTAAAACCAGAAATCAATAACTTTTCACCCGCACCATCTGGGGTTAGTAAAATTCAAAAACAGGAAGCTTTGCTTACCTCTAAAAAATGGATTTGCATGGAGGTGAGTAAAAAGCGACTTACCAAAAAACTTGATTTTGATATTGGTAACGAATTTGGATTAAGTATTGACAAGAAATACAATTTCAAAAACAACAATTACGACTATAGTAACGGTACATGGAAAATTGATGGGAAATTTCTTTACTTTTTTTACAATGCTCCTGGAACCGAAAACAAAACAGAGACTTCAAAATATAAAATTCTGAAATTAAACGAAACCACCCTTGTTTTAAAAAGATTGGATAGACCAAAAGGAAAAATAACATTTAAATAGAATAAAATGAAAAGATTAAATATATACGGATTACTACTTGTGGGATCTTTAGCCATTGGCTGTGGGAGCGGTAGAGAGGTGACTAGAGTTGACCCAAATACCCAAATGGATATTAGTGGGAGATGGAATGACACTGACTCCAGACAAGTTGCCGATGAAATGACAAGTGATGTGTTAAGTAGACCTTGGTTGGCTCGATTTAACGAAGCAAATGATGGAGCCGCCCCGGTTGTTATTATTGGGGATGTAATCAATAAAAGTCATGAGCATATTGCATCAGAAACCTTTATTAAAGATATTGAAAGAGCTTTTGTAAACTCTGGAAAGGTGCGATTGGTAGAAAATGCCGCTCTTCGAGAAAAGATGCGTGAAGAATTAGAAAGTCAACAAGGTAACGCAACTGAAGAGTCAAAAAAGAAACTGGCTCAAGAACTAGGAGCAGATTACATCATGTTTGGCACCATAAATTCTACGGTAGATGCGTATAAAAAAGAAAAGGTAATTGCCTACAAAGTTAACTTAGAATTGGTAACATTAGAAACCACAGAAAAAGTGTGGATTGGCGATAAAGAGATTAAGAAGTATGTTAAAAATTAATAGTTTAAGGGCTACGGCCCTTTTTCTTTTGGCTACCATTATAGTAGGGATTACTTCCTGTACTTCGCCCTCATTTTACAAAAAAGCTTATGGCTTTAATAAAACCATTGCATCTGGAGATTTTGAAGCTGCCGAAGCATTTTTAGAAGAACATAAAGACTTAGAAGATAGCAAAGTTAGGTTCTTGTATTTTGTAAATGCAGGCATGGTAGAGCATTTAAAAGGAGATTTTGAGAAAAGTAATGAGTATTTTGAAAAAGCCGATTTGTTTGTGGAAGACGAAAGAAAAGATGCTTTAGAGGAAGGTGCTGCATTACTTTTAAACCCTAATATTAGCACCTACCATGGGGAAGATCATGAGGTATTGCTAATTAATTATTACAAGGCTCTTAATTATTATCTACTTGGGAATACCAATGATGCATTAGTGGAGGTAAGAAGGCTAAACCTTCGTTTACAATCGTTAAGCGAAAAATATAAAGACGACACAAAATACACGCAAGATGCATACATGCATGTGGTGATGGGCTTAATTTATGAAGCAAATAAAGATTACAATAATGCCTTTATTGCCTACCGAAACGCACATGAAATTTACCAAGGTGAGTACTCTACTATGTTTGGAATTTCTACTCCAGAACAATTAAAAGAAGATATTATTCGTACGGCTGCATTATCGGCCATGTTTACAGAAAAACAACAATACGAAAAGGAGTTTGACATGAAATACACTCCTTCCGCCCATTCTGGAAGTATGGTTATGATTTGGCATAACGGAATGGGGCCAATAAAAGAAGAGTGGGGAATTAATTTTGCTATAGTTTATACCGGGAATGGATGGGTGAATTTTGTTAGTAAAGAATATGGATTATCCTACCCTTTTTATGTTGGGAATACGAATTTGAACGGACTAACATGGGTAAAGGTAGCCTTTCCAAAGTATGTAGAGCGTGACATGTTAATTAATAAAGCCGTTCTTTATAATCAAGACGAGAAACATGAGCTTCAGTTAGCCGAAAACATTAATGCTATATCATTTAAGGTGCTAGACCAACGTATGGGGTTGGAGTTCAGTAAAGCCTTGCTTCGTGTGGCTCTTAAACAAGCAGCCGCCTATAAAATTGGAGAAAGTCAAGACAGTCCAGCATTAGGAGCAGCCTTGAGTATTGCCGCATCTGCAACCGAAAATGCGGACACTAGAAACTGGCAAACCTTGCCGCATAGCATCTATTACGTAAGAGTTCCTTTAGAAGAAGGAAACCATGAATTAAACTTTAAACTTCAAGGGGTAACAGGAATTCAAGAAGAACATGAAATTGAAGTAAGTGTTCAAAAAGGGCAAACTGTTATTTATCCATTTTATACACTTGCAGCTTCAGATCCTTTGGCTGGGCAGGTTAAATAATTAATACAAAGAAACCACTAGTAATAAAATATCTGGTGGTTTTTAATGCTCCTTTTCAGCATTAAAAATTTCTTTAACCGCAATTTTATATTGAATAATATTCTTGGCCTTTTTTATCTTTTTATACACCTTTTTGGGGTTTTCAAACCCTACGGAATAATACTCCCAAAAATTGTGCATTTTAGATATTAAATGACTGGTTCCTTGCAAAAAACCGTCATATTCATCAAACAACCTATTATGAAATAATTCCATTTTATCCCATCTATCTATGGGATAAGAAGTGGTATTCTCTTTAATCATTTTGGGTAAAAACGGATCGGCAATTAAACCTCTGCCAATCAAAAATGTGTCTATTGTTGGGAACCGGTCTACCCTATCTCTAAACGATTCAACTGAGGTAATGTCGCCATTGTAAAAAATGGGCTGCTCAGAATGGGGTAAACAAGCTTCAAATGCATCCAAGTCTACATTACCCTTGTACAATTGTTTGCCTAACCTAGCGTGTATGGCTATGTTTTTAATAGGGTATTTAGCTAATACTGGAAAAACTTTCAATATCTCCGTAGGCTCATGATAACCCATCCTCATTTTCATGGAAACCGTGATATCTGTTTCGTTATGCACACGATTCAGAATCGCATCAATCTTGGATGCATCGTGTATTAAACCTGAGCCCATACCCTTTTTGCACGCCATTGGATAAGGACATCCTAAGTTCCAGTTTAACTCTGTATAACCTAACCCTTGAACGTATTCTGCGGCATGTAAAAACTCCTCCTCTTTAGCTGTCATTACCTGAGGAATTAATTCAGGAATACGGTTGTTTGAAGGATCTAAATCACGTTTATAGCTACTCTTAACTTCTAACTTTCCACCATATCGAATATAGGGAGCATAATAGGTGTCAATTCCTCCAAATATTTCATGAAAGGCATTTCTAAACCTAAAATCTGTAAAGCCTTGTAATGGAGATGAAATTAACTTTTTTATCATTTCTGTTCAATAATATACAAAGGTAGAATGATGGGTTTATTCTAAACTATGCAATTAGATTAAAATTCCTTTTTTCTAGCTCTATTCCATTAATGATTATGGAAACTTGATGAGGACCTAAATGTAGTTTACGAGTGGTAATAATTTTAAATGGTTGTTTTCTAGTAACGGAGACCGATGACATGGAACCATATTTTTTTTCGGATATTTTATAAACTTTTCTAGAAAGAGAACCATTTGCCTTTTGGTAATACACCCCATATTCTAATCTTAATAATGTATCTGAAAGGCTTGTATTTTGCACCTCAAAATCAAATTCTAAAATTCCTCCCACTTTTACCGTTGGAGTTTTCACTCTAAAATTATTTACGTTAAGTTGATCAATATTTCCAAAACCAAAAAGAGACATTATTTCTTTATCTCCTTGCTTTAGAAGGGTTCTACAGGCATGCTTAACCAATTTATCTCTTTCCTTACTAAAACCTAGCCATTCTTTAGCCATTTCAATTACTCTTCTAGGGTGATCTTTTGAAATATCATTCCAGTTATTAGCTACGCTCCTTCTTACATATTCACTTTCATCATCTTTAAGGTTATCCAATATTGGAAAAACAATGATAGGATCTTTCTTAAATGACTCTATGCCCATGGCCCAAGGCAATCTGGGTCTGACTCCTTCGCTAGCCAATCGTCTAACATGTTCCGACTCATGAAATGTCCATCGGTACATTTGCTTGGCCATTTCGCTCTCATATTTAATGATAAACGGACGAATTCCAAACTCACAACTTACAAATTGAGTTATTGTTTCCATAGCCGAAATAGATGTAGCATAATGATCTAACCCAAATACCTCCAAATAATCGGGGTAAATAATAAATTCCAAGTTATTTGGTTGGAATCCTTGCTCTTTTAAAAACGGAATTGAATCAACCAACAACTTCACATTGCTAGCATAATCATTGGTTAAATGCGCATCTAATGTCATAGAAATATGTCGCATGCGTTGTTTTAATTCCCTCTCATTCCAATGAGAATCATAAACATCATTTAAAAATGAGCTTTCATTAAAGGAAGGATAAACCTTTTTAAAACCAGCAATAAAGCGTTTAAAGAAGTTTTCGTTATAAATATTTTTGAATGGCTCCATGGCTTATAAAGCATAGATATATAATACTGGAATAGTCATCCAGTAAATTATGGATTATGAGAAAAGTAATTACCGAAATCAAACTTCCTATCTTCGAACTTTTGAGAAAGGACCTGAAAATGTTGAATTCGATCAATACGAAAAGAACGGTATTCATTGCGCAAATGACACCAAGCCATTAACACCCATTTACTTGAAATAGAATACAAGGCAACTGGCTCAATTTTTCGTTGGCTAGTTTCAAAATCATTCACTTTTAAATAACTAATTTGAATAAACTGAAAATTTGTAATAGCGGTTTGAATCTCAGCCAAGGTATCACTTTCAAGTTTCTCAAATGATTGATCTAATACAGCAATTTTTTGATGCAAGTATTCACTCTTATCCAAAACCGAATCTTTAAAAACCGATTTTATTTTAGTGAGAGCATCTTCAAAGTCACGTATGAAAGAAGAATCCTGACTGTGACTAACCATATGTCTGGCGGTAATCAAAGCATTAGCCTGTTGTTCGGTGAATTGTACAGGAGCTACCGTGTAACCTTCCATTAAAGAATATCCTTTACCTTCAATGGTAGCAATAGGCACACCTGCTTCTTCGAGTTTTCGTATGTCACGATACACGGTTCGAACACTAACGTCAAAACGTTCGGAGACTTCGGTAGCCGTTAAAACACGCTTTGATTTAAGGAGTGTTAATATGGATATAAGACGCGAAAGTTGATTCATATTCATGAAAGTACAGAACGAAATTAATCGTTCTGTACGTTATTGGTTACTTTTCAGAATGAAAACACATTCTGTTTCCTTCGGTATCGATAAACATGGCCATAAAACCATTTTCACCAATAGATGTTTTAGGTTGAATCACTTTTCCACCGGCAGCCTCTACTCTGCTTAAAGGAACTTCTAAGTCATCTCCTCCATCTAAATAAAGATTTGGGCCTTCGGTGGTCGGTTTCATGCTTTCGTGTTGCATTATTCCACCTCCCGATCCGTAATCTTCTTTGTTAGGAGTAAAAAAACCATATTTACCTTCAGGCATGGGCATATCGGCAATCTCTACCTTTAATACGGTTTGGTAGAATTTTTTTGCTCGATCGTAATCAAGTGCTGGAATTTCAAACCAGGTAATTGTATTGTTCATAATAATTATGTTTTAGGTATAACTTGATCACAAAATTACGAGGTGGAATGTCAAAACATGTCAGAGGTAGTTTGTTGTAAAAATTCTTAACAATTTTAAATTTCCTTACGCATGTTAACGACTCTAAAAACGCCTTTAAAGTTCGCTTTTTTATCGGAAACTATTTTTAAAGTTGTATTTGATATCATAGAATAAATATCCCGTGTAATGTCGCTGAATAAAAACGTGGTAATTGAATTTCCCAATTTTCTAAAAACGGATGGTTGAGTATTAGGTTCCATAAACTTATCAAATACAGCTACACTTCCACCAGGTTTCAAAACTCGATTTACTTCTTGCATACACTTATTAGGATTGGGCATCACCGCCAAAATCAAATGCAAAACCACATGATCAAAGGTGGCTTCGTTAAACGCTAAATTTTGCCCATCCATAACTAGAGCTTTTAAATTATTAGATGGATAGGACTTTTTAATTTTTTGAACCATTGCCGGTGTAATATCTGTAGCGGTAATTTTTGTACCCTTTGGGAAGTATGGAATATCTAATCCTGTTCCGGCTCCAATAATCAATACCTTATCGCCTGGTTTGCAATTAAGTTGATTGATGGATAATTCTCTAGAAGAAGAAAAAACACCCTCAATTACATTATAAATAGGGGCATATAAAGTGTAGCGAATTTTGTTCCAAGTGTTTGTGTTTAGCGTCATTTCATAATTATTAGAATTTTAAAGAGATGCAAACAACTATTAATCAGCAAAAAAGTAAATTAATTAGTTGCATTCATTTTTTGAATATCTTTAATCTTTACCATCATTGCCTTTGCATTTTCGTTATCTGGGTTAAGGGTTAGAGACTTAGAATAATTCTCAAGTGCTTCCTGATAATCCTTATTCACATAATAAGACTCCCCCAAACTATCATAAAGGTTAGCACTGTTTGGCATCAATTTCACCCCGTATTTAAAAACTTTAATAGCGCCCTCTGCATTCTTAATATCATACAACCATTCATAGCCTAAACCATTAATTACATTATCATAATCACTATCCAAAAGGTCTTGCTCCGTAACGTCTTTGCCCTCAAGAAATTCTTCCATTAATTGTGTGGGGTGTTCGGGGTTGTTGTATTTTTTATAGAAGATATATCCTTTCGAATTCTTTGGAAATAATTCTGCAATCATAATACGTTGGTTTCCCTCCTTTAGTTTTTCATTCAAATTAATTTCTACATATTGAGAATAATCATGAAAAAGGTAAATTCTTACCGTTAATGTCTTCAAATCATACACAGTGGTATATTGAGTTGGAGCAAAATTGGATTGAGAATACTCACTCATGGCTTTTGAGCAATAATTCAAGGAGCATTCCATTTCAGTTTCGTTAATATAAGACTGACCTTTTTGAAAATATTGAAGATCCACTTGTTCGATCGAATCAATTTGGGAATAATAAAAATTAGAAAATGACTTTTCATTTTCATTTCCTAAAAACATCTCATCTCCTTCAATAATTAAATAGCTTCCCTTTTGGTCTACAAAAACAAGTTGTCCGTTATCTAAGATACTTAGGTTAATGGTTTGAAGATAAGCTTGCACTTCTTCCACATTGGTCATTGTTTTCATCACGTGTGATAACGCTTTACCAATGGGTAAATTAGTTTTTCCTTCCGTATTCTTTACTTCTAAGTAGGGCTCCCAAAAGCCATCAAAAACCAATCCTGCTTGGTTTATGGCGCCTTGAGTGAAATTATTTAGAAATCCCATATACATTACTCCAAAGGAATCTTTACTACCCGCTTCGAACCAAAATTGACCATTTGGGCTAGTCCAATCTTCATTATTACCTACTATGGTTTTTCCATTTTTTGTAAGTTTATACATGCTACAAGCACTTACCTGGAATGTTCCAATACCACAAAGGCAAATCCAAATTACCAACAACTTCTTCATTATTCTTTCTTTATTAACCAAGGAAAAAGCCTCATGTTAATTGGTTCCTTCAATTACCATTTTTAACCTATGCAAATTCTCATTTTCTTGAGCTTCCATCATTCCCCCCATAAAAGATAAAATAGACTTGGAAAACAAGCCATTTCCTACGGTTTTTGACTTACTTGCAATAAGGGTTTTTCCATTTTGTTCGGTTAAGTGCATTTCATATTTCATATCCATAAAATCCATTGTGAAGGTCATGGCAATATGTTTTGGAGGATCAAATGAAGTAATAGTTTCTTGCATTACCATTTCCTCCCCATTTTCTATCGCATAAATATTAGATACCGCTCCTAAGGTACCAGGTGTGCCACTAACAGGTTCAATTCTAGTTATCACCGGTAACCATTCTGAAATTCGAGAATCATCCTCCATTACGGCCCAAGCCTCTTCAATGGGTTTGTTAACTTCTATTTTACCTTGATAGGTAACCGATGATGTAATCAATCCATTCCCAAAAAAGATAATCATTAATACAGCCAATACAATTAATATATACTTCAATATTTTCATCATTACTTGATTTGGTTTGATATCAAAAATAAGAAATGTTGAAAACCTTTCTCTCATCAAACAATGGTTAAAAAAAAGAGCCGGGTAAACCCAGCTCTTTCCATTAGTTATTTAATCGGTTTAATGCCCCCAATCACCATCCATTTTTAAAGCTGGATTATCGTATTCAATATATTCTTCTACATTAATAGGTAACAACTTCATATACTCTTCCACCATATTTTTAATGTTTTTGGTCTCCGGGCGTGCATTAGAAATACCTGTTAAAGGAATACCTTTTGCGTTTGCATGATCTGGATATTTCTTTTTCATTAGTTCATGTCTAAATTGCATTCTTGTAAACTGCCCTTGTGTATGAATTAATGGAACCAAATGTGGGTTATGCTCTCTTGGATCTTGATATAAGTCGTAAAATGCAGCTCCAATTCCAGTAGCCACTCCAGGATCATCAGAAAGTAAGTGATGCTTGTAACGACCTTTAACAATAGCCACTAATAAAATTCACAACTTTTTTTGATACACTACATATTATCTCATTTCAGCAAAAATAAACTACTCATTTACCTTCACGTATTCAAAAGCCGTCTTAGAAAGCTCTAACCATTGATCTTGATAATGAAAAGGAATTTGAATCCATTTCTTCATAGGTCGTCCTTTACCGGAGGGGTCAAATAATTTGGCTCCATCTAAACTTAATGCTTCCATATGGGCTTTTCCATTTAACTTAAAAACCATTTCATTTTGAAAAAAACATACAAAAGCCTTTTTACCAATTTTAAAACAGGGCTTACCAAACATTTGACTCCTAGTTGATTCTGGTATGGAAGCTCCTACTTCCTCAAATTTTTGTTCTTCTACTCCCATAACCTATTTTTAAAATTGTTAGATAGAGCCAACATACAATTTTATTCTTTTTATTTGTAAAAATTCGTGGTTATGAGGTCATTCACTATTATTCCCATTTTAATTGTTTTCACCTTTTACGGATGCAAAAAAACAGAATCTGTGGAGGAACCCATTTTAGAGTCTACCAAGGTGTCGGATTTGATAAGCAAAACCTGGGAAGTGGTAAGTTATGAAAATGGTGGAATTGAAAAATTTCCTCCTGCATCTACGAATACCAAGTACCTAAAATTTAGTCTAGATAGCTCTTTTATTGGACATACTGGATGTAATGGAATTTATGGGCACCACATTGCAAACGATAGCGGGTATATGAGATTTACCTCCCTACAAAATGTTAATGCTGCCCCTTGTCCTACAGGAACAGGCGAATGGCATGATATAATAACAAATCATTTCGTGGGTGTAACAAGTTTTAAGATCACTAACAATAGAATGGTATTGGATGCCTCCGTTTCTGATACCCTTATACAACTACAATTAGTGTCTTACTACTAGTGGAATTGTTAGTTTTTACTCCTATTTTTATAAGCCAATAATATAGTAGCAAAAACCACGGCTACTAAAACATAAGCCCATGTTGGAACAGGTAAAGGGTCACCCTGAGCATAAGAGTGTAAACCTGATAAGTAATAATTCACGCCAAACGAAGTCATAATAATACTGAAAAATGCAACCACACTTGCTGCATTAAACCAAAACTTAAATGGCTTTATAACAGGAATCAAACGCAAGTGTAAAACAATGGCATACGCCAATATTGAAATCAATGCCCAGGTTTCCTTTGGGTCCCATCCCCAATAACGACCCCAACTTTCATTTGCCCAAACACCGCCTAAAAAGGTTCCTATGGTTAACATATAAATACCAATAGTCATAGAAATTTCGTTGAGGTATGAAATCTCTTTAATGGCGTTCTTTATGTTCTCTTTTGGTTTACTTGAAAAAATCATAAGCCATAAAGAGGTAAATCCTAATAAAGCAGATAATGCCAAAGGAGCATAACTACCTACAATAATTGCAACATGAATTTTTAACCAATATGATTTTAATACCGGAACCAAGTTGGTAATCTCTGGGTTGAGCCAATCTAAAAAGGCTACAAATAATAAAGTACCGGTAAACAAGGTGGCCAAGGGTAAAATAAAATCTGTTTTTTTATGAAAAATCAAACCAAATAAAATGGTAGTCCAAGAAACCAAAATAGTCATTTCATAGCCATTACTCCAAGGAGGATACCCACCGGCATACCATCGCACTATCATATTGATTGATTGCAATAAAAACAACAAACAAACGATCAGAAATACGGTTTTTTGCAACCTATCTAACCACAATTGGTTTTTAAAAAGCTTAGTTATTGCCAATATCAAAAGGATTAGTCCCATTATCCAATAACTATAAAACAGATGGAAAAATATCTTCAATTTATTGTACCATAATTCTGCCTTAACTTGATTAGCTGATGGAATAATTTCACTGGCATAACGCTGTTGATATTTCTCAATGTAGCCAATATAGGTATTTGCCACAGATGGGTTTTTAGATATCCAAACAGAGTCTGCAGCCTTATAAATCATATTCATTACGTTTCTCACAAAAACCGAGTCTTCATGAGACACTCCTAGAAGTACTGATTTATTGGAGTACCATGCATGATTAACATCTTTTGGCTTTGGAAACATCTTCATATAAGAATCTGTTAATGCCTGGTATAAGATATTAAAGCGCTCATCTACTTTAATAACTTCTTCCATATGCTTTGAGCGCTGATCTGGTTTAGTATTATAGGCTTCATCCACCATTTCTTGCAATAGATATTCTCCATTTTCACTAAAGAAGTCTTTTAACGAAACAAATTCTACTCCTGTTTTATTTAGGTGCACTAATATTTGTGCCCCCTTTTCCACATCCACTTTTACCACAGGCGCAAAAGCCCAAAATTGAGGCTTAGAATGCAGGGCCATAAAAAACTGGTTAGGTGTTAAGGTGGCTTTTATGGAGTCGTATTGAAGGTTGAAATTAGTTTTACCGGTAATTTTTCGCATCAATTCAGAAGCGAGAGTATTCACCGGCTTTATTCTTCCATCCATATCTTGAAGTAACAAACCTCCAAATTCATTGGTAACTTGCGTTGGATAAATACCTGCGTTTTTATAAAAGTCCATGTTACTTTGTGCTTGAAGTCCAAGAGCCAGATACATGGTAATGATAATGGAAACAGCGTTTTTCACCTTCATTTGTGCCATTTTGTTACTTAAATAAACGAATCGGCTATTCTTGTTAAACAAGCTCCAGATCATTCCTAAAGTCAATAAAAAATAACCGAGATAAGTAATTTGAGTACCCCACCAATCATGATTTACACTTAAAACGGTACCCAATTCATCTGTATCATAAGATGCTTGAAAAAACCTGAATCCTCCGTAGTCTAATACATTATTCATATAAATAGTATAAGGAAATGATTTATCTTCATCAATTACATCCAAATAACTTGAATACTCAGAAGGGCTTGTAGATCCAGGATATCTGATTAATTGAAAGTCTTTTAAAAACAGCGAAAAGCCTAATGGAATTATTTCTGGACCAATAGCAATTCGAACTTTCTTTCCGTTTAATAGGAATTCACCAGACCCTGCGGTTTCTGTAGGGCGGTAAGACAATACAAATTTCTTTTCTTCCTCTCCACTTTTGGCAACCATCACCACTTTATTTGGGAGTGTTTTTTGAAGCTTTTTATCTTCAGTAGATACGTAGCCAATTTCTGAATTGGGGTGTTCACTTTTTACAACAAAACTAATGGCTCCAGACCTATACAAACTTGCTAGTTTTAGTGGCATCAATGTATCTGCAGCAAAACTACTCGAAGTTTGTGTTGCCATTTCCATCACCTCTGCAGGACGTGTACATTGAATAAATAGGTTATCATTTATTTTTGATAATTCCACATCGCATTTTTCTTTCGCATTAAAGCCAATCATACCATAAGGTGTATCAATAACTTGTCCCTCCTTCATGAAATAAGTGGCTCTTTGACTTTGCTGAGCTACTACTACGGTTAACAAGAACCCTTCTCCATTCACTATGTTTTTCTCTGCATATGGAATGTACTCTACACTAGTTAGGTTGACCCCATTTAAATCGTAGGAAAAATCAGGGGGAGTTAATACCGTTGGTGTTATAGGGTTTACCACTTCGTGCTCATCCACCTGAAAAGTCACGTAACTTTTATTACTCAACATTGTGTTAGTTGAATGGCCTTCGCGAATGTTAACCATTCCTTCAAACCCCGTGTAACGACTAACAAATGCGCCAATGAGTACCACAATAAACCCTAGGTGAAAAAACAATAACGACAACTTCTCTTTTCTAAACAACCTGTACTTTTTAATATTCAATAAAAAGTTTATGGCCAAAACAGCCATAATTAACTCAAACCACCAGGCATCGTAAATTACTGCCCTTACCGCAGGAGTACCATAGTCGTTTTCCATAAAAGTACCGTAACCACAGGCAATTCCAAAGATCAGCAAAAAAACCAAAGTCAGTTTATTTGATCCTAAAAAGTCAATTAGTTGTTTCATATATCCTAAAAAGTGAAATGGCGCCCTAAAGCACCATTTCAGTAATAATTATGTGGAATAGAAAATCTCTATTCTTTTGATTCTTTCATCCAAGTTGGAAGAATGTCTTCTTTAAATTTTGCTTTTTCAGCCTCCAGTTTTTCCATATCTAAACCAATGTAATCTTGAGCTAATTCTTTCGTCTCAATATTTGGATACGGAACTGGTTCATTCATTCCTAATGTAGCTAGCAAACGAGCCAATTTTAAACGGGCTTCTTGAGCTTTTCTAGTACCAGAAGTCATAATTCTACTCACTTCTAAAGGCGCGTGAAATGATGCCCCGTGAGAAGCTACTGCATAGTCCCAACGCCATTGTGCATGGCGAATATCCATTAAAATTGGTTTCATTTGTTCTTCAGTAGCACCTAATTCCCAGGCTTTACCAGCCTCTACATGTGCACGAACTAATAATTTCTCTAAAGCCACGGCCTCCACTTTGTTTTTATGTTGTCTTTCGGTAACATCACTTACTAAAGATTTAGTTTCTTCACGGTGACAAACTTGACAAGAATTGGCTGGGTTAGCCAAAGGAGATTGAATATGGTGATCGGTAAATTTTTGTCCTCCTTCTGTTTTATAAGGCATATGACAATCTGCACAAGACACCCCTCTTTTAGCGTGAACACTTTCAGAGAACATTTCGTACCCAGGATGCTGCGCTTTCAACATAGGAGCTTTAGAAATAGTATGCGTCCAATCTGCAAATTCGATGTTGTCATAATATTCCTCCATAGCCTCTACACCCATTCCATTTTTCCATGGAAGAGTTAGGTAAGGAACACCTTCTGCACCGGGTTTCTTTTTATCAAAGTAATACTCTACGTGACATTGTGCACAAACCAAAGATCGCATTTCGTTATGTGAAGCTTCCGAAATATCTTTACCCATTGCCTCAAAACCTTCTACTAAAGATGGTCTTGAAATACGAAGGCTCATGTTTCCTGCATCATGACAATCTGCACAACCAATTGGGTTGGTTACTTCGGGTCCTTTGTCTGCCCATTTGCCTTTGTAAAATTCTTCAATACCCATTTCATTCATTAAACGAGGTACATCTGGGCTTTTACATGTCCAACAAGTACTTGGCATTGGTCCAGTTCCTGGTCCGGTCGGACCTCCAGTACGCAATGAATTGGTAATATCGGTAATAGCATAACCATGACCAATAGGTGCGTTATAATCTTTTGCAAAACCATAACCTGCCCAAAGAACCACTAATCTTGGAGATTCTTCTAACATGTCTTTATACCCATCCTTACTATTATAGCTAGCAAATGAGGTATCTAAAGTTTGCATGAAGGATTGATATTCTCGTGGAAAATATTCTCCCCAAACAGAGTTATCTGCTTCATTTTTATCAATTTCAATTTTAGGCATATATGCGAAACGAGCTTCAGCTTTACGATTAGTAATATTGCTCGCTAGCAATCCTAATAAAAACACCACCACAATGGTGATGATAAGGAGTGTCCAATTTCTAGCTTTCATGGTTCTACTTTTTATTCTGGTTATTTTCTGTTTGTTCCTTCATCCATTCTGGAACAATTGATTCTTGATTCTCTTTTTCTGTTAGCGGTTCTACTTGATACCCTACAGATGATAAACTTTTTACTCTTCCATGAGGAACTTCACGGTGACAAGACCAACATTGGCGATCAGTACGATGCGCTTCATGGCCTTCAATCCATGATTTAGCTTTAGCATCTGTAACTTGGTTATCATGACATCGGATACAATTTTCTTGGACTACCTCCTGCCCAGCCTCGTGCATTACAATCACTTCTGGCTCCGCATGCAGGGTAAAGATGGTTGCGTGATACAAACCATCTTTAGCCTTAAATGCGTATTTTCTGAACACGTTATCATGCGGTACATGACAATCATTACAATTGGTCACTTTTCCATGCGAACTATGCTCCCAAGTAATGTATTCAGGTGTCATAACGTGACAATTGATACATGTTTTTGGATCATCAGACAAATAAGAAATAGCCTTGGATTCTTGTAAAATAAATAACCCTAGTCCAATAACAGACCCTGAGAGAATAATCACCCAAGTTTGCCATTTTTTTGGCGGTTTTAAATTAGAAACAAAGCCCATTTGTTATGATTTATTTTTTAAAATTAAAAAGTTCTGTACTGAAATTGATTTGAGCCCAAATCCAATTTGAACCTGTAAAGTCTCTGGCGTTTCCAGTTGCAGGGTCAAACATGTTATTATTTTGATTTTTAATGTGGCTCATTGATTCAGTAGCAAACATGTGTGAATATCCAACATTACAAGAAACATTTTTATTAAACGAATGCTTGTATACTAAATCTATTTCAGTACCTAAACCAGCATCTACGGTAGCTACGCCTGTTGCATCGGTCATATCTAACAATTCAACGGGCGACATGAAGTAATGTACATGAGCAATTAAGAAATCCTTTTTAGATTTGGTTAATGTAAATTTGGTTTTTGCATAAATATCAATTAATCCGGTAGATCCATTACTCTGTCCGTGTGGGTTACCAACGTAGAAATAATCCATAAAACCGTAAAATTTATGATTAGTTCCGTACAGTGGGTTCCACGCATTTTCAGTATTTGCATCTGCATCATGTGCATTACCCGAGGCATAATCCACTCCTAAAGTAATTGGCGTTAAATCTGTTTTGTAAGTAGCATTAAAAGAAACAAAGTAAGCACTTACATCATTATTTTTTTCGGCTGCTCCTGCAGTTTGACCCATTTGGTAATAAGCCTCTAAGCCAAATTTCCATTTACCGGATTTATAAGTAGGGATTAAACCGATTGTTTGACGATTTACAATAGTTGAATCAAAACCCTTTTCTCGCCCATCATTATTGAATACAAAAGACATATCCAGTTTATCCCATTTTTTATGAGCCCATAAGTAATACATTACTTTATAGTTATTCATTGAATACTGTTTATACGATAAGTAACCTGGCTCAGCTTGCGCCTGGTTATAGGCAACACCTGCATGAACATCTAATTTTTTGGCTTCATTTTTATATTTCACCAAAAAGGCATCATGACTACGGCCTTGTTGCGCCCAATCTAAATTACCAAAGAAACGTGCATTATCATAATCAATAGCTTGACGACCAACTTTCATTGCCCAATGTTTATTGAAATAATACTCTCCATATGCCTCATAGGCATTAAACATAGAAGGATCTGATTTATAAATTTGATCGGTACTTCCCCACATCCTAACATCTTGAAGATTTACATGTAAGCGAAACTTTGAATTTTTGTAATCAAACCAAATACGAGAACGTTGTTCCACAAAACTTGCCGGCTTATTATCGTCAACCAATGGAGATTTAAAACCATTACGATATTCAAACCGCGGACGAATTTGAGCGCCTACGGTAAACACTCCCGTATCCTTTTTAGATTCTGCGATAACTTTCTCGGCATCATTTGCCATAACTGGGTTTAAAACCGCGGTTTGGATTAATACTAACCCAACCCATTTGATTGTATTTTTAATTCGCATAGTAAATATTTTTATGTAATTAATTCCAGTCAAAATTACGATTCCATGACATTTTGATGACTCAAATGTAAATTTAATTATGTGATTTTAGTCACTTATTAAAGGTGGTTTAAGTTTCCTTTTATTAACACTTAAAACGTTAGTTGTTTATTTTCAACACAATACAATCTCAAGAAGTTAGATATCAGGTGTTAAGCAACTTTTCTAAAAAGAATATAAAACTCTTTTTAAAGCGAAATATGTCAAAAAAAGTTAAAATTATTAAAGGGCATCATTCAGCATCTTTTGAGTTAATTCCCATATTTTTTCAGATAATTCAAACGATAAATGATTGGTAGTGTCATTGCTTATTTCCAATTTATTGAAATACTTTCCTGAGGTACCCTGCACGTTATTTACAATATTAAGTACGCCCTCCGCCCCTTGTGCTGGAGAATCAATAAACCACCCCATTAATTTTGCCAGCCAGTTAGGGTAATCTCTAAAAACTTGTGTGTTTACAAAACCAGGATGAACACAATTTACGGTTATACCTGTAATAGAAACTCTACGAGCCATTTCAAAAGTGAAATAAAGAAGCAATAACTTAGAATTGGCGTAAGCTTTATAATTAGAATAGGTGTTTAGTTTAAAAGAAGATTCTAATAACACTTCTCCGTTTTTACCTAATTCGGAACCTAGATTAACAACTTTGGCGTTGGGGGTGTTTTTTAGTATTGGTAATAATTGGGTGGTTATATAAAAAGGTGCCAAATAATTTATCGCTAAATTCATTTCAAAACCCTCTTCGGTATATTCTTCGTTTCTTTTAAAAACTCCTTCATTGTTAATTAGTAAATGAATTTCTGAATAAGTTTCCTTTATCCTAGTCAGCATATCAGAAATTGAAGTAAAACTAGACAAGTCCACATATTCCATACGTACCGTGTTAGATCTTGAAAGTCTAATAATTTCTTCAAATGCCAACGCAGACTTTTCGCTTTCTTTAACTAACATTATTACTTCATAACCTTGCCTGGCCAATTGTAATGCTGTTTCTTTTCCAATACCTGAATTACATCCGGTAATTAAACAAACTTCATTTTTCATAGGTGAGTTGAATGCAGTAAAATTATAATATTTCATCATTTCTAAAAAAGGAGCCATTTTTACAACCAACCAAAAAAATTGAAATAAATTGCAATTTCTAATATTCACCAATATGAAAGTTAAGTTTACAATTATTGCCGTTCTATTTTGTACATTAGGGTTTGCTCAACCTAGAATTAGTGCAATAAATCTGGCGTTGCTTAAATCTACCCAAAACAAAAAGCAAAAACCAGAACAATATGAGTTGCATAATTATTCCATTACCAAAATATTAGGAAAGGATTACATCTCCACAATAGCGGTTACCGAAAAAGGGTTTAACCCGGAGAACTTACCTAGTTCGTATGTAAAAGGCTCCAACATTGGCAATATTATTACTCTTAGAATTCCGTTAGATGAAATTTCTGAAATAAAAAAAATTAAACATATAGAATACTTGGAATTTGCACAAAAAATAAATCCTTTGGTTGACAAGGCTATTTTGGATTTAAGAGCCGATTCGGTACATGGTGGAATTAATTTAAACCAATCTTACACCGGAAAAAATGTGATTATTGGAGTAACCGATTGGGGATTTGATTATTCGAATCCCATGTTTTATGATACTTCTTTAACCCATACCAGAATTTTAGCTTCTTGGGATCAATTCAAAACTTCTGGCCCAGCTCCTTCAGGGTTTTCCTATGGGACAGAATATGTTGGTGAAACTGAATTATTAGCCGCTCAATCGGATACAGCATGTTCTTACTACGATTACGCCACACATGGTAGTCATGTTGCAGGAATTGCTGCGGGTAGCGGTGCCGATGTTGATTTACGAGGAGTTGCTTTTGAATCGGAATATTTGTTTGCTGCATTAGGTTTAGACATGGCCTCAGCTATTGATGCGGTTAGTTGGATGAAAGACATTGCAGACGCGGAAGGCAAACGACTAGTAGTCAATATGAGTTGGGGCTTGTATTACTTAGGCCCTTTAGATGGGACCTCCATAATTAGCCAAGCCTTTGATGCTTTTGCGGATGAAGGAGTAATAATAGTAACTTCTGGAGGGAATAATGGGAATGATGAATTTCACATTAAAAAGGAATTTAATTCAGACTCTGTAGTTACCAAAATTGATTTTTACCCTTATAGCGCACATGCCAGTATGTGGGGACAAAGCGTTTCCATGTGGGGAGAAAAGCAACATCCCTTTAGTGCCAGGCTTGAGGTGTATCAAAATGGTGCATTAATAATGAATACCCCTACCTACTCTACTAATACTGCCGTTCCTTATTTGGACTCTATTCTGGTAAATGGCCAAGATACGGTGTTTTTCAATTTAGCCACTGACTCAGCTCATCCGCAAAACGAGGTTCCACACATGAGATTACGAGTGAAAAACACAAATACTAGTTTAACAATTGTATTACGATCGTATGCCGTAGATGGAATCGTTCATTACTATAATGTAACCGAATTAAGCAATGGTGCTGGAAACTGGGGCATGCCATTTACCGCCTTTGGCCCCAATGGAAGCAACGGAGATAGCCATTACAGTATTGGAGAGCCTGCATGTGGCAAATCCGTTATTTCAATAGCGGCACATTCAAGCGAAGTTCGTGCACCAAATGGCACCGTGTATGATGGATCTTTAGCCAACTTTAGTAGCGAAGGGCCAACAATTGACGGACGTGTAAAACCAGATATATCAGCCCCAGGTGTTGGAGTGGCTTCTTCAATTTCTTCGTACACAACCGCTAGCTATACCACCTTTAAATCGACTACCTTTAATGGACGAACTTATGATTTCGCTAAGTTTTCAGGAACCTCAATGTCTTCTCCAGCAACAACGGGTGTGGTTGCGTTAATGTTAGAAGCCAACCCAGGACTAACTCCAAATGAAGTCAAAAATATTTTGCAAATTACCGCAAGAGAAGATTCAAAAACAGGAAGCCTTCCTCCTAACGGTAGTTTTGAATGGGGTTTTGGAAAAGTGAATGCGTACGCAGCTGTAAAAGAAGCTAGTCGACTTTTAACTGTAAATGATAATCCAATTTTTTCGGATATCCAGATTTATCCAACTCTAGCATCCGAACAATTAAATATTCAATCTAACCAAAACCAACCTTTTACTTTTAAGGTATTTGATACAAATGGTAAACAAGTTCTTTCTGGCCATGCCGTTTCCAGCATTAATATTAATGAGTTAGAGGCAGGAACTTACATTTTACATTTAACGTGTAATTTTGGTTTTGGAGTAAAAAAGTTTATTAAAATGTAATCTTATCCAACTTATTACCAATGGTTAAGGATTTCATAGAGTTTTCTAAATCATCAAAATCTGTGGGTTTCACATGGGTAAACATTCCATTTTTTAAATAATATATTTCATCGCAAGAATCTTTTAAACTCGAAAAAATATGAGAAGAAATTAATAACGTTTTTCCCGCATTTTTCAATTTTTGAATAATCTCGGTGATCATAATATTACTATGAATATCTACCCCATTAAAAGGTTCATCCAAAATAAAAACGTCCTTGTTCTGCATTAATAAAGCAGTAATAGCCAACTTTTTCTTCATGCCTGTGGAATAATTTGAGGAGTACTTATTTAAGGGTAAATCAAAAATATTGTAAGCATCTACCCCATTGGTTTCCACCTGACTCGCGTTACACATTAAATTAATGTATTCTTTTCCGGTCATTAAAGAAAAATAGTATGGATTTGTACACAGTAATCCAATATGGTTTTTTAATGATTTATAAGAAGAATCAATACTTCCCTCAAAAGGAATAAGTCCTGCAAGGCATTCAAAAAAGGTGGTCTTTCCTGCTCCATTTACACCTACCACCCCATAAACTTTACCCGCTTCAAAATAGGCTGTTAAACCATTAAGAATTTGATTGTTACCGAAGCTTTTTTTTATGTTATTGACTTGAATCATTTTAGTAATGGATTTAATTTACGGGAAGCGAATACAAACAAAAACGGAATTACCCCAACAATTATTAATGGATAGTAAAGAGATAAGCCCAAAACAATGGCTTGAGGTAAGGATATGCTTTTTGGAAAGGACGCATATTTGGCTAAAATTACGGTCACTAAATATGCAAAACCAAGCAATAGAAATAGAAACAATTGAACCAAATTTCCAGAGAAATTTAATGCGATAAAAATGGTAAAAGGAAAAACCAAAGAGGAGGTATACCAAATGGCTATTCCTACCTTTTTTAACAAGAATAATTGGGGGCGGTCTTTATGAACCCATACATAAAAGGTGGGTTCTGGGTTAAAATAAAAAAACATGGAAATTACAAGCAATAATTCCATTCCAAATACCGATAAATTGAAATTGCCTACTTCCACTCCTTTGTAAACCAAAAAAGCAGGTATAGGGTAAGCCCAAAACCATTTTCTAAAACCAATTGTAAACTCAAAAGGAAATTTACCAAAAGGAGTTTTTATCATGGGGGTAAGCGTTTTATGGCTTGGTAAAAACGTCAATAAAACAGCTCCTACATTCACCGTTAATAGTTCCACAAATAAATGCTTGTAAATTAAAAAAAGGCAAAATGGTAAGGTGAACACTAAACTTTCAATAACACGTATTATTTGATAATCCTTATTACTAAATACCATGTTTAAAAAGTTATTCCTTTTAGTTTCATGTAACGACCATACTGAAAACAAACCCAAAATAACGTATATAAAATGAGCATACTCGGTATTAATGAAGAGCAATTCAGAAACACCAATGAAACAGGTTGTCAATGCTATTATTCCAAATGTAGGATGTACTCCCCAATTGGAAATCATTCGTATTGACCTTTGAAATTGTAAATGAAAATAAACCCGCATTCTAACTCAATAATATTCTAAAACGGGTAGAAAATAGAATTAACGACTAAATTTTTAACATTCGTTGCGTAAATACTTGACCAGAAATAGATGTGAGTTGAATAAAATATAGCCCATTGGGTAAAAAGGAAACATCAATCGATTTTGAATTGTTTTTCAATAAAGAAAATAACAATTGCCCTTGTGGATTGAACATCTCTACTCTTTTAAAGGCACCATCAATAAAAACCTTTCCCTTTACCGGATTGGGATAAATGTGAAAAAGGTTTTGTTCGTATCCTTTAACATTGGCAGGAAAAGCGGGATACCAATTTACGCCTAGGCTATCCCCCCAAATATAATGAGCAAATTCTGGATGATCAATAAAGGGATTTCGATTGCCTTGATAATTGGAAAAAATAATCTCATTTCTATTTTTCTCCCAATCCGAAACAGGGTCTTGATCGTGCCATAAAAGCAGGGTAGATAATTTAGACTGCAAAGGATCTTTTGATGATTTAGCCAGCAAACTAGAGGTTAATTCTAAGTCGGGCTCACCAGAAGTTCCTTCATACCTAACGGCCATATAAAAAATCATTCTTGCCACATCTCCTTTTACCTCATCTGGTGGTTCAAAAGTCCATAAGTTTGCATCCTTTTTTGATCCTGTATTGTATCCATTATCTATCACATCTTCACAATTAATGCAATCATCAAAGTTTCGGTTGTTTCTAGTAGAATTTACGCTTACATCACAAGGTCTCAAATGGTGAACATCGGTACCCGGACCTGGAGATGTACCAAAGTCTCCTCTTGACTTTGCCCAAACATGTTCTCTACTCCAACCTGCAGCACTATTATACTCCTGCGCTGCATTTACACTTCTACCTGAATATATAAGGATAACATTGTTTGAATTAAGAGTATCCCTATCGGTTACTTTTAAAATATCCCAGACATCCGTACTGGAGGATGTGTATGAATATGTGGTATGATTTTTTACTAATTGGTGAAGAGATTGCTTTAAATCCTCTCCATTTTCCCCAAACGATGAGTCATAATAATTAGTTGGTTGACTAAAAACAGAAATACTTAACAATGCAGTAAAACCGCACAAAATAAAAACCCTAACCATATTATTCACTCACTTTAATTTCTGCCTCTTGAAAAGGGGAGTTTTCACTACCGAAACAGATCGCTCACAAATTTAGATTAACAAAAAGGCTTTAAAAAGTGATAAATAAAAACTTTTCAACGAAATAATAAACCATCAAATATTTCTAAAAACATCTTACTAATTTTTGACACAAAAACAGGATTAAATGGAAGCATCAAAAAAAATGTCAAAAAAAAACCTTGGCTGCAATTAACCAAGGTTCTATTAATTATTTTTAAGCTGCTAATTAAGCTTTCTTTTTCTTTTTCTTAATGTCTTTTACAAACTTACCATTGATACTTTGACCAAGAATAACAACATCTTTGGAACGGCTATATTCTTCAATAGCATGTTGCATTTGCTCTTCTGTATCGCGAACTAATTTAATTCCAGAATTAGCTCCTCTGTTTCTTACCTCAATGTAAAATCCGTCTCTTAGTTTTTTCGGTTTCGTTGGAGGTCTACCCATAATATTCTATTTTTTCTTCTAAATGAATGACTTTTATTAGATAATTCAACAACTAATTAACCTTGCAATAGTTTGCGAAACAATGAGTTTCACTGGTTCAATTGATTTAAATTATCGAGGACAATATATATCACGCGAATCAATCTAACAAGCAATTTTTCAAATAGTCCAAATAAATCTATTAAAAAATGTTATAGTTTAAAGATGTTCTGAATAATGGGTGTTAACCCACTGAAAAAGAACTCTACAGCAATTACCATAACAATTAGCCCCATTAGCTTCATAAGTACCCTGTTGCCTGTTTCGCCAAGAAAGTTTGAAATTTTGGTGGCACTCATGAAAATTAAAAAGGTGAGTAGCATTACCAAAGCCATGACTACCATTAAGGTTATTTTCTTATCTAAACTATGTGCATCATCCATTAAAACAATAGAATTAGTAATTGCTCCAGGGCCAGCAATCATAGGAATTGCCATGGGGGTAATTGAAATATCACTTACGTATGAATTTGCTTCCGATTCATCATTGAATTTCATTTTCCCTAATCTAGCATGAAGCATATCTTGGCCCATTATGAAGAAAATTATTCCTCCTACCACACGAAAACTATTCACCGAAATACCAAAAAACTGGAACATTAATTGACCAGAAAAGGCAAACATTACTAATGTAAAAAAAGCAACCACCACAGCTTTCCATGCCGTTTTTCTTCGCTGCGTTTCTGTTAGCGTATTTGTCATACCTAAGAACACAGGCATGGATCCAATAGGATTTATTAACGTGAAAAACGATGTGAAAACTAAAATTCCGTACGTGTAAAGTCCTTCTATTTCAACCATATAATATATCGATAAAATTTTGCAAAAGTAATCAGACAATTGAGTTAAAAATCAATATGTCAGAATTTTATAAATCAAAAAGCCTTCCAAATGGAAGGCTTTATACTCTTTTAGATAAAAGCTTTATACCTCTTCATCCATCATATCAGTAACCACATGGTACCTTGGATCTTCAATAGACCTTTCAATAATTGGCTCTAAATTTGGATGTGCTTTTAATAATAACATGATACACTCTGGACTTAAATGGGTCAATTTCAAGTTGATTCCGAGATTCAAAAACTTTTCGGCAATATTACTTACCGCTTCCATACCAGAATGGTCGGTAACTTTTGATTCCATAAAATCAATTTCTACATTTTTTGGATCTGTTTTAGCAGTGAATTTATCGTTAAAGTTTTGAATAGAACCAAAGAATAATGGCCCCCAAATTTCGTACACCTTTGTCCCATCTTCTTTTAAACGTTTACGCGCTCTAATCATAGTAGCATTTTGCCATGCAAATACTACAGCCGATATTAAAACCCCAGCAATTACCGCAATGGCTAAATCTTGCCAAACGGTGATAGCAGAAACCGCAATAAGAACAACTGCATCGGCTTTAGGAATTTTGTTAATGATACGGAAACTTGACCAAGCAAAAGTTCCTACAACCACCATAAACATTACTCCTACCAAAGCCGCTATTGGAATTTGCTCAATTAGTGGAGCTCCAAATAGGATAAATGCTAATAAGGCCAATGCGGCAAAAATTCCAGACAATCTTCCTCTACCTCCGGAATTGACATTAATAATAGATTGACCAATCATAGCGCAACCTCCCATTCCTCCAAATAGACCATTCAATATATTGGCTCCACCTTGAGCCACGCATTCTCTGTTTCCAGAACCACGTGATTCGGTTAATTCATCCACTAAGTTCAAAGTCATTAATGATTCAATTAAACCAACCGCTGCTAATAAAAATGCCGTAGAAATAATTAGACTCCAATGCCCTGTAACACTTTCAAATAAGCCAAATATTTGAAATTGAAATGTAGGTAAACCACCTTCTAATCCAGTACCGCCACCATCTCTAATAAATGACCCTACCGTACTCACTTCAACACCTCCAAAAATGGTTATTGCGGCCACCACAATAATTGCCGTTAAAGCCGCTGGTATTTTTGAAGTTACCTTTGGTAACCCCCACATTATCAACATAGTTAAACCTACTAACCCCATCATAATGTATAAATCCATTCCTTGCAACCATTGAGATTCACCCCCAACCGTTTCTTTAAACAAATTCATTTGCGAAAGAAAAATTACAATGGCTAATCCGTTTACAAACCCCATCATTACTGGATGAGGAATTAAACGCACAAATTTACCCAACTTGAAAACTCCTGCCGAAATTTGAATGACTCCAACAATAAGTAAAGTAATAAACAACCATTGCAATCCTAGGTTTTCAATGGGATTTGCCAATGCTAATCCAACCTGATTACCTTGTTGAATCATATGCACCATAACTACAGCCATTGCACCGGTTGCGCCAGAAATCATACCTGGTCTACCTCCAAATAGAGAGGTCACCAAACCCATCATGAAAGCACCATATAAACCCACTAACGGATCAACTCCAGCCACAAAAGAAAATGCAACTGCTTCTGGAACCAAGGCCAAAGCAACTGTTAATCCCGAAAGAATATCGTTCTTTGGGTTTTGAGTAAATGTCTTCAAAAATGATTGTGAAGCGTGCTGAATTTTTTCTAGCATAACTTGATTGATTTCTTGTTTTAAAACGGCTGCAAAAGTAATTTTTTAATTGGGGTACAAAATCAAATTTTTACAATAGTTTAATTTTCATTTAATCAAGCAATTACAAAACAATTACATGTAAAAAAACATCCTTATTTATAAAATTAACTACACTAATAAATTTTACACATAGCTCAATTTCATTAAAAAAAAATTTTCAATAAAAAGAATTCACTACTTTTGCGCGCTCAAATAAAAAAACACTTTAAAAGATGGCTGGTACAATAACTTACACCATGGTAAAGCCTGAAGCAGTAGCTGCAGGACATACAGGACACATTTTAGGCATGATTACAGATGCTGGATTTAGAATTGTTGCTTTGAAAAAAGTTCACCTTTCTGCTGAACAAGCTGGTGAATTTTATGAAGTACATAAAGAACGTCCTTTTTACGGAGAACTAGTTGAATACATGTCAGGTGGGCCAATAGTAGCTGCTATCTTAGAAAAAGATAACGCTGTGGAAGATTACCGTACTTTAATTGGTGCTACTAACCCTGCTGATGCTGCAGAAGGTACAATTAGAAAACGTTTTGCTAAATCTATTGGTGAAAACGCAGTACACGGTTCTGATAGTGATGATAACGCACAAATTGAAGCAAATTTCTTTTTCTCAAGATTTGAGAGATTTTAATTAAACTTTTGGATAATTGAAAAGATCCCGTTCCTTTTGGTTCGGGATTTTTTTTTGCGCATACGTATTATTATTCCAATTTACAAAAACCCACAACTATCATATTTATATGTAAGAAATATCACATAGCCATTTAACATTCTGCAAGACCTTTGTTTAGACTCAAAATCAATATTCACAAATACAAATGTTATGGAATTATTCGAACAAATTAACGGTTTATTGAGCGCTCAATGGCCTTGGTGGATGGGAGGTATTAGTATTGGATTAACACTTTTTTTACTACTCTACTTCGGGAAAGAATTTGGATTATCGGCTAACCTGCGAACCATGTGTGCCGCTGATGGCGCTGGTGATTATGCTGATTTTTTTAATTTTGATTGGCAAGCGCAAGGTTGGAATTTAATGGTGGCTCTTGGCGCCATGTTTGGAGGATATATGGCAGCTACGTACTTTTCTCCAGGGCACCTTGCTCACGTATCTGAGGCCACGGTACAATCATTAAACGAAATATCAGCAGGAGTACCTGGTGCAAGTTTTGAATATGGAAAAGTACCTATTGTACCGGCACCAACCGTTGAAAACCCAGATGTACCCGACTTTTGGAACTTATATTCTTGGGATAGCTTATTTACTTTAAGAGGCTTAATAATTATTGTTGGAGGAGGTTTTCTAATTGGTTTTGGTTCTAGATATGCTGGTGGTTGTACTTCAGGACACGCCATTTCTGGAATTGCAGATCTTCAACTACCTTCACTGGTAGCAGTGGTCTTCTTTTTTGTGGGTGGATTAATCATGACTTACTTATTTCTGCCTCTAATTTTACAAATTCCAGTATAACCTAAAAATAAATAATTATGAAGTTTTTTAAATATATAATGGTTGGGTTCATGTTTGGATTTGCAGCTTTTAAAATGGAAATGGTTTCTTTCTTTAGAATTTATGAGATGTTTTTATTTCAAGATTTCCATATGTATGGCATTATTATTTCTGGAATTACATTCGGAATTATTATTACTCAATTATTTAAACGTGGTTTTGTAAAAACTAATCACGGAGACGTTAAAAAGTTCAATCCCAAAGCTCACACTTGGCCAAGGTACATTATTGGCGGGCTAATTTTTGGAATGGGATGGGCGCTTACTGGTGTATGCTCGGGAATGATGTTTGTATTAATTGGTAGCGGATACACTGTATTTGCCATCTTTATTGCCGCAGCAATGTTAGGAACCTTTGTTTACGGGTTAACAAGACAGTATTTACCCCATTAAATTAAGTACACACAAATAACTAAAGCTCGGTTCACTTTTTACGAATTGGGCTTTTTTTTTATACATCAATTAGTAAAAAACACAGAGTAATGTTCATATGTTTCTTTTAAAAATTATTCAACTCCCTTTAAGGCCATTAATTTTGAGGAAACAAAAAATATTTTGATTTAATTGACTGAATTCGGAAACTATTTTGGTAATTCATTCGTTTCTAAATCAATTCAAAAAAACTTCATTATGGCAAATAAGATTCCAAAATACATTTTAAGCTTTCTAATTGTTCCTTTAGCCATGTATGGTGCTATTCAATTATTTAGTTTCTCTAAAGATGAAGTGGCCGAAAGCAATGATTATCAACACTCTTTTAATACAGATTACAAAATTTATGCGCTAAATATCCCTTCGCAGATAGCTTTTGCCAATGAAACGGTGCCTCTTCAATTAATGGATGTAAATGAAAAGTTAGATCGGGAACTTTTGGTAAATACATATTGGCAATCTAACACGCTTCTTTACTTAAAACGTGCTAACAAATATTTTCCAATAATTGAGCCTATTTTAAAGAAAAATGGAATCCCTGAAGATTTCAAATACCTAGCCGTTATTGAAAGTGGATTAACCCCAATTGTTTCTCCGGCAGGAGCTGCAGGCTTTTGGCAAATCATGAAAACAACTGGTAAAGAAATGGGACTTGAAATTAATTCAGAAGTAGACGAAAGGTATCATGTGGCGAAAGCTACAGAAGTTGCTTGTAAATACTTAAATGATGCCTACAACAGATTTGGTTCTTGGACTTTGGCGGCAGCGTCTTACAATATGGGAATGGGGGGATTAAACCGCCAGTTAACCAAACAAAAGGTAGATTCTTATTATGATTTAAAACTTAATTCGGAAACAGGAAGGTATGTATACCGAATAATGGCGGCTAAAGAGATTTTATCGGATCCTAATAAATATGGCTTTCAGTTCAGAGAAGATCAACTATGGAACATTATTCAAACCGAAGAATTGGTTATAGATACTACGGTTGCAGATTTAGCAGTGTTTGCCAAAAACATTGGATTGAACTACAAAATTTTGAAGGAATACAACCCTTGGTTAAGAAGTAATAAATTGACTTTAAAAACAGTTTCTTCTTACACTTTAGATGTTCCCAAAAAAGAATTTATGCCATTGCTAGTTCAGAATTAGTATTTCATATTTTATTTCTGATAAAAAGCATTTCCCAGGGTTTTGGCTAAACCAATTACAATAAACAATTGGGCCATGGTATAGGTGAGCATGGTGAGTACTCTACCCCATTCCAACGGAGCATTAAACTTGTTTATTGCCAAAATAGAATCGGAAATAATAAAAAAGATTGCACCGGTTAGCACCCAAACATATCCAGTTTTTTGATTTCTTATTAAAGCCGTAACTCCCATACTTAATAAAACCAAAGCATAAACAAATACTGGAATTTTTAACTCTCCTAAATTAGGCCACAAAAAACTTAACAAACCAACGGTATACAGAACCATAATTGGCAAGGCTATCCACGAAATTTTAGTTATAGATTTCACCCGTTTTCCGGACTTAATAAAAACATAAGAATAATGGATGTGCGCCACTAAAAAACCACCTAAACCCACCATAAACATGGCCTGAAATTGCTGGTCATACATTAAAGCAACATCTCCCACCCACGAAAAAAACAAAGCTCCAAAAACTATTTTTTTATTCTTTGAGTTAACCCCATTTGTTAACGATAAAAAGTACCCCATTAAAGTGGGTAACAATAATGGTTTAGAGTAAAATTCAAGGTTAGAAATATGGAATACATGCCCTAATAGGTTTATTGGCATCAAAACAACTACATATAACCAGAACCAAAGATTATAAAACCCCTTAAGCATTACTAGATAAAGGGTTAAGATGTAAAACTGTTTTTAATTTCTCAATCATATAGTGATCTTTAATATTGGTTTCATGAAAAGAATTTGTAAGGGTGTTTGCCACATTATAAACGGCCTGTTTCAATTGGTCATCAAAAGCACTGTAGTGATCTTCTACATAGTCAATAAACGAATTAAACGCCACATCTTCATCGTAAAGTTTCTCGTTTAAATAGTCAAATTCCATTTCTACATAAAAAGCGGAGTCTGTACCAAACTCATCTGTACTAGATTCTAATGGTACCAAGTCTTTTAATACCATTTTATGAATTGCTTTAATTTCTTCTGTAGTTATACTACCATCTGCCTTAGCGAGGGCGTATAACAACTTACCTACTTCTGCATAAAAGTTTTTGTAAATCATAACCCTAATTTTGTTTTTTAAAGATACAAAATTCCGATTCAGATTGATGTTCAGTTTAATGGAAATTTATTTTTATTTTTATAAAAATAAAAATCATTAGCTCATGCAAAATACCTGTTTAGAATGTAAGGACCCCATAAAAGGAAGGGCCGACAAAAAGTTTTGCTCCGATGCATGCAGAAATACCTACAACAACAAATTCACGAGAGACTCAACTAATTTAATGCGGAATGTAAACCGAATTCTTAGAAAAAACAGATCAATTTTAGAAAAGTTAAACCCTAAAGGAAAAGCCAAAACAACAAAAAAGACTTTAATAGCGAATGGCTATAATTTCAAGTACCATACTAGTACATATACTAATAAGGCTGGAAAAACGTATTTTTTTAATTATGAACAAGGATTATTACCTCTTGACAACGACTTTTATGCTCTTGTTGTTCAAAATCAAGATTACAAAGGCTAATAACTCCAGGCCCTAGTAAAGAAACCTGTTGCCTCTACAAGTAATGAATCTCCAGAAGCGTTATAGACCCATCCCGAGAAATCTCCTTTTACTCGCAGTGCTGATGTAGCGTCATAACTTTTGGTTACTTCAGTTAGGTTCATATTATGCGAAACCTGAGCACCTAAACCATTGGGGCCACCAGAAGATGTCCATAAATTACTATCTGGGTCCATATAATTAATAAAACCAGAGGCTTTATCTGGGTCATTAATTTCAATAGGGAAATTTCCGACATAGTAAGTACTATCCGTAAAACCATCCGCGGTATCCGCTACGCAATTGCTTAACCCAAAAGCTACCCATTGTTTTCTACTGGTATCTGAAACGTATGCAAAATAGGAGTAAAACTTAGTTTCTGCACCAAATCCACATGCATTTAGTTCTTCTTTTAACACACTGTTTCCAACGCTATCTACATTATTATGCATGGAGAATGGTACGCCCCCTACTTTTCCTTCAATAAAATATTCATAGCCATTGGAAACAATAATAGAATCAGCTGGAGCTTCTTTTGGAACAGAGGTTTCCACCTTTTCACAAGACATAAAGGAAAAAAATCCGATACCAACCATAAAAATAAAAATGTACTTCATAACTAGTTTTGAACTATTCTACCCTTGAAATTACCGGCTCTAACTTTTAAAGAATCGCCTTTGCCGTCATATAAATATCCTTCAAATTTACCAAAAGCAATTTTCTGAGAATACGAATCAAAGTCATTATCAATAACTGCAGAAAGTTCAAACCTAGAAAAAGAGCTTTCATTTCCTCCAAATGACGTACTCCATAAAACACTATCTGAATCAATGTATTTTACAATTGCCGACCTATTATTTTTTACCTTAGGATAATACTCATATAATCCTACCACCAGTACAGAATCAATTCTATTTGTATTGGTAACGCTATCATTGTTAACACAGCCCCTAATGTCAATGTAAATGGCATTTTCTAAGTAGTTAGGAAGAATAAATGAGGTAACATGAGATTGCACAAAATGATTAGGGTCTGTAGCACAAAAACCTTCTTGTTCACTGATTGTCCAATTGGAGTAATCATTTACCCCATTTGCTAAGGTATAAGGCACATTTTCAATTTCAGCACTTACAAATAGATCAACGAGAATATTATTACCACTTGTATCTGATTGATTTGGGTTTTCGTATTTCGCCAACGATTCCTCTGACTCACAGGAAGAAACGAATAACACCCCAATAATTAACAGGCTTAGTAAGCCAAAAAAGAATTTATTCCCCATTTTAATATACTCCGTATTGGAATTTAAATTGGCCTCCCTCAATTCTAATAGATTGAGTTTGGTTGTATAAATGCATATCCATGGTTCCCTCTATTAAACTTTCACCTAAACCATTTCCTGGGTTAGGAGAGATTCCAAGAATTACAAATGAATCATTGTTACTTGAACCACTACCTGGTAAAGATTTCCATACTTTACCTGAATTATCAACCCAAGACACCTCTACTCCATCAGCAAAATTAAATGGCTTTGAACTTCCATATGGATAGGTTCCAGAATAGATCAAACTTTTTTTATCGCTATCATCGGTAGGATCTTTTACACATTTAAGAAATTTTATTTCTAAGGAATTATTTAATCCTAAAGTATACATTCCTGTTAATTGTCCATAAAATGTAGTAGTGTCTGAACAGCTAGAAAATGTAGAATCAAACACCAAATTATAAAAGCCATTAATGCTATCTTGAAGGGTGTATTTTACACTATCAATTTTTCCTTCGAAATAAAAGTCGGTTAGAATTGGGATAGAATCACCCTTACCCCAATCATAATCTGGATCTTCATTATGCACAACATCGGTTACAAGTGTATCTTTTTGGCAGGCTACTATACCTAAAAACAAGGTAGTTAAAGCCACAAAACCTATAGAAAAT
This sequence comes from Salibacteraceae bacterium, assembly GCA_049606935.1. GTDB lineage: Bacteria > Bacteroidota > Bacteroidia > Flavobacteriales_G > Salibacteraceae > CAJXZP01. Next base: position 154,774 of record JBMYWA010000001.1, on the reverse strand, counting down.
TTTCTCATTTCAAATTCATTATGAATAGCTTCAAATATAGCATAAAAATAAAATGGTCGCTAAATTTTTAAATCATCACTACTTAGGGTTAAATGTTTAAAACGTTTACCGTTTTTGTTATTAACTTTTAGGTTATTTAAAAAAGAAAAGAATGCGCAGTTAATTAATAAATTTAATTTTGTTCTCCATGAAGGTAAAACCTTATTTAGTGGGAATTGCAGGTGGAAGCGCCTCTGGAAAAACATCATTTTTGATGGATTTAAAAAACTCGCTACCGCCAAAGACGGTTAGTATAATAACCCAAGACAATTACTATCTTCCAATTAACGAGCAAAGCAAGGACGAAAATGGGGAAGTCAATTTTGATCTTCCAACATCCATAAATCGTCAAAAGTTCCACGAAGACTTGGAGCATGTGATGAATTGGGAGCCAATAACTATTAAGGAATACACTTTTAATAATAAGGATAAAAAACCCGGGTTAATAACCATTGAACCTCGTCCGATAGTAATTATGGAAGGTCTTTTTATTTTTCATTTTGAAGAAATTAGAAAAGCGCTCGATTTACGTGTTTTTATTGATGTTAGAGAACATCATATGTTAGAAAGACGTTTAAAAAGAGATCATGTAGAACGTGGTTACAATGAAGAATCTGTAAGATATCAATGGGACAATCATGTAATCCCTTCTTACAAAAAGTACCTTAAACCCTACCGAGACGATTCACATGTAATTGTCACCAACAACAGTCACTACACCAAAGGTTTAGATGTAATTACCAATCACCTTAGGTCAAAATTAATATCACACTTTTATCAGCAATAAATCATATTATTATGAAATTTTTTATCGATACCGCAAATCTGGATCAAATTAAAGAAGCGCAAGATTTAGGCGTTTTAGACGGAGTAACCACCAACCCATCATTAATGGCGAAGGAAGGAATTACAGGAGCTCAAAACATTTTAGATCATTATGTGAAAATATGTAATGTTACTGATGGTGATGTTAGTGCTGAAGTAATCTCTACTGATTATGAAGGTATGGTAAAGGAAGGAGAAGAATTAGCTGCCTTGCATCCTAATATTGTGGTGAAAATTCCTATGGTAAAAGACGGAATTAAAGCTTTAAAGTATTTCTCAGACAAAGGAATAAAAACAAATTGCACCTTAATTTTCTCAGCAGGTCAGGCACTATTAGCAGCCAAAGCAGGTGCAACCTACGTATCTCCATTCATTGGCAGATTAGATGACATTAGCTACGATGGTATTGAATTAATTGCTCAAATCAGAACAATTTTTGATAATTACCTTTTTGAAACGCAAATTCTATCGGCATCTGTAAGAAACACCCTTCATGTAATTAGATGTGCAGAAGTGGGTAGTGATGTTATGACCGGTCCTTTAAGTTCAATTTTAGGCTTATTAAAACATCCATTAACAGATATCGGGCTAGCTCAGTTTTTAGCAGATTACGCTAAAGGAAACTAAAATTTAAATACATTTTTAAGAAGCGAATCTTTAAGGGTTCGCTTTTTTTATGCCTAGTACTTTCGCTATTAAAGCAACATTTGTTACAAACTTAAGTGCTTCAGTTTCTACCTTTGCCGACAATTAAAACCAAAAGAAAATGGAAAACCAAAATTCAACAGAACAAGAGTTAGCGCATCAAAAAAAAATGACTGGCTATTTAAGTATGTTTAATTTTTTACTCGCTTTTTTAGTAGGTTATTACTATGGATTCCATTACGCTGCCCTTCTAACCTCCTTTGTTAGTTTAGCCATTGGTTATAAAACCGAATCCAACAATTTACCCTTGTATAAAATGGTATGGAAACTTGCTAGCCCATTTATTTTTATGCTGGGTGTAGGATTTATTAATCCCGCTGTAATTCCGTTAGGACTGGCAGGAGCGGCATTTACCGCTTTAGGAATTCACCTTCAACAATTTAAAACTAGTAACGCGGTGAAAATTATCATTGCGCTAACCGCTTTAGGTATTTCTTCTTATGGATCAATTGTAGAATATCCGAGATACGTACAATCTATTTTGGGACAAGAGGTAACTAAAGAAATAAAAGACTTTGAAATAGTAAATTTAAAAGGGGAAACCGTACACTTAAGTGATTTTGAGGGTAAAGTAATTTTAGTTGATTTCTGGGCTACCTGGTGTGGTCCTTGTAGAGATGAGTTTAAAGATTTAGAAATAGTAAACCATCATTTTAAAAATAACCCAAACGTAGCCATTTTAATTATTAATGCGCGTGGTAGTAATGATACTTTTGAAGGTATTCGGGCCTTTCAAGAACAGAACAATTACGACCTCCCATTTTATATGGATCAAATTGGTTTGGCTACCCAAGAACTTGAGGTGGATGCCTATCCTACTTTAGGTATTATTAATACCCATGGAAAATTAGTTTATAAGCACACAGGCTACTCAAAAGCGGAAGAACTAGATGATTTTTTAATCAAAAAAATAGAAAGGCTGTTAGAATAGTGTTACTCCCATATTATTTTAAAGCCATGACGCATTAATTCTTCCTGTCGGTAATCCTCGTTATTAGCTTTAAATTTAATGAATGTGATATAAAGAGGTTTTTCAACGTTAGTAATTTCAATTTTTTCATGTTTCACCAAATCATAAAAATGGTTTACTGTTCTATATGCCACAATACTTCCATTCACTTTTTCGTACCGTGAAAACCTATGTTTACTAGGAGAGTCTATAAACCAAAAATTGGGATTTACTCCCTCAATCATAAATTCATTTAATGGATTTCTCCAAAAATCATAAATGGCAACTGATGAAAATCCAGGTAATTGTTCCGGACTAATATTTCGAATGGCTTGATTATATGTTTGAGGATGAAACGAACCACTTACAAAAACGCCTTCTGTATCTTGCATTTCAATAACAATATCAAAAGGAGCCCTTTTTACCCTAACCACATGTTGGTCAATGGGCAACTGTTTCCCATCTTGAACTATATAGGCAACAAAATGATTTTTAGACACATAGCCATTTGAAGCTTGAGTAAACAGACCAAACATTACTAAAACAACTATTAAAACACTTTTTTTCTTCGGCCTTGAATTCACTCTTATTCTTTTGGGGCTGCAAATTTACTTAGAATCTCTCTTGCAGTAGTATCGTTTTAACAAGAATATTCCAATAAGTGACGAATCAATAGGCTATCATTTCTCCCACTTTTAATTTTTCAATAATGGAGCGAGTATTTAGAGTTAACTCGGAGGTAAAAAAGACATTGTAAATTCAATTGCTGCCAACTATATATTTTGATCCTTAATATGTTTTAGAGAATTCACGAATTCGCAATAATGAAAACAAAAAAAGGAGAAGCCTTACGACCTCTCCTTTCTTCATTTTATGAATGAATAAGCTTTTATTTGATAACGAATTGCTTCACTACCTGCTCATTTTCATATTCAAATTTAACTACATAGGTTCCAACTGCTAAGTTAGATACATCAATAGTTTGAGTTCCATTATTTGACGAAACATCCACCCGTACCTTTCTAACCAATTGACCAGTAATAGATAAAATTTCAATTTCAACAACTCCTTTGTTTGCAAAATTGCTAAACTCTAAGTTGATAAAATCTGTAGTTGGATTTGGATATAGTTTCATTTCAGCAAAGTCTACTGAATTTACTCCTAAAACAAACTCTACCATAACATCATCGCTACCTTCACATCCAGTAATCATGTCAGTAACCACACAAGAATATGTACCACCCATAGTCACGTTAATGCTTTGAGTTGTTTCTTGGGTATTCCATAAATAACTAGCATATCCAGAATCTGCAGTAATAGTAATTGCTGAGTCCTTCCAAATAGTGGTATCCGATTGTAAATTAAACACCACCTCTGGATGTAACTCTACATCATAAGAAGCAACACCTTCACAACCTAAACTATTTGTAACGGTAACCATTAAGGTATTTGTACCAATTGTTAAATCAGCAGGGTAAACCTTAATTAATTGAGAAGTACTAGAGTTAGACCATTCGTATGAAGCAAATCCAGGACCTGCATCCAAATCACCTATTTCATACATACATAACTCATCATTACCCATTACCGTTGTTGAAACTGGAGCTGAAACCATAATTTCAACAGAGTCTGCACCAGTACAGCTATTCGCATCAGTTACAACAACTCCAACTATAGTAGAACCAACGCCTAATCCGGATGCTGAAACAGTATCCAACTGACTTGATCCTCCAGTAGTCCAAGCATAGCTATAACCGGCCATTCCTGCCCCTGCATCTAGCACTACAGATTCTCCATCACAAAGGTTATCATCACCTCCTAAATCAATAAGTATTTCTGCGGGTTCATTAACCATGGCAGAACCATTACTCATACATCCATTAGCATCTGTAATAACAACAGAATATGTTCCCATCATTAAATTAGATTGGCTCACAGCAGAAGAACCGTTTGACCACATATGCGTATAAGGAGATGTTCCTCCGTTTGTGATTGAAGAAACAGAGCCATCATTCATTCCAAAACATGAAATATCGGTTCCTGAAACGGTAGAAATTAAAGCAGTTGGCTTTGGACAAGTATTGGGATCAATTACTAAATTGTAAGAAGTGATAAATTGAGGACTTGGCCAACTTGAAACGATAATATAATATGTAGATCCTGATGTGAAATTCAATCCACTAATAACTCTATCTGTAAAGCCTGATGAAGTAGAACTTCCCACACAGGTGCCAGTAGTATTAGAGTCATCTGTAATAAAAAGACCCACCCATGTTGCGTTAATGTTCGTCATTGACACGCTAGCTCCTGTTAGATTTGCAGAAGTTGTGTAACTGTATATTTTTTCATCACCATTCATATAACTACTTGTACAGGAAATGTCAGCAGTGGTATAATTGTCTCCAAATCCACAAGTTGTCTCCCCAATAGCACTGAATGCATTGGAAGTAATCATCAAAGGATTTGAAAACGTAGAACCCGGTTGAGCGTACCCTAAGGAACTAAAAAAAATGAGCCCTAGAAAGACCCCTAGAAGTTTGTTTGTTTTCCTGTTTTGATTTTTATAGTTAATAAAGAAAGTGGTTTTCAACAATGATTTTACCTAATTTTAAACAAATGCGATAAGTTTTTTTCCATGCCAAATAGCAAGGATAATTTGTTTTTACATTAGATATCTAACTGGTGTTTTCACTCATAAATTTTATATTTTTAAATTATGAAAAAAGTATTATTTGTGTGCTTAGGAAATATTTGCAGGTCGCCAATGGCACATGGCATATTTAGAAAAAAAGCCAAAGAATTAGGCTTGAAAATAATGGTAGAATCAGCAGGTACTTCCGCCTATCACATTGGAGAACATGCCGATTCAAGAGCAATATCTACTTTAAAATCAAAAGGTATAGATATAATGGACTTGAAATCGAGATTATTTGTTGAATCCGATTTTATAGAATATGACTACATTTTTACCATGGACACGAGCAATCAAGCTAAAGTTTTAAAACTAAGAAGTAGTAACAGTAAAGCAACCTACCCAGAAATGATAATGAATCTAGTTTATCCGGGTGAAAATATTTCTGTACCTGACCCATATTATGGAGGTGCCACGGGTTTTGAAGACGTTTATAGAATGTTAGATTTAGCCACCGACAAATTAATTAACCATGTTTCTTAGGAAATAAGAAAAATTACTGACTTTTGCATTCTTAAAAAAACAAGCATGAAATTAGGTACATTATTTCTAATTCCTACCGTAATTAGCGAAAGTCCAATGCGTTTTGTAATACCAGAAGGCAACAAAGAGCAATTGCACAATCTCACCCATTTTATGGTGGAAAAGGAAAAGCCAGCCCGTGCTGCCTTAAAAAAGTTAGAATTAAGCCATCCTATTCAAGAATTGAAGCTTTATAACATTGGCAAATACAGTGAAAGTAGAGTTTTTGAATCCTATTTCACCCCATTATTTGAAGGTCAAGACATGGGACTTTTGAGTGATGCAGGTTGCCCAGGAATTGCTGACCCAGGTTCTGAATTGGTAAAATTGGCTCACCAATTTGAAATTCGAGTAATTCCATTGGTAGGTCCCTCTTCAATTTTTCTTGCACTTATGGCTTCTGGGTTGAATGGCCAAAACTTTGCTTTTAATGGGTACTTACCCGTTTCAGATAAAGATAGGGCTAAAAAATTACGAGATTTGGAAGTGCTTTCATCAAAAACTGGGCAAACTCAAATCTTCATTGAAACACCCTACCGCAATGAGCAGATGTTTGAAACCATCAAGAAAACCATGAGAGCGGAAACCAAATTGTGTATGGCCGTAGATACGACCGCAGAAACGGAGTTTATTAAAACACTAGCGGTAGCCGAGTGGAAATCATTCAAACATCCATCTTTTCATAAAAGACCTTGCGTTTTCTTGATTCAAGCATAGAATTTTTTCCTTCCAGTATTATATTATCTCATTAGGCGAATTTACCTTACTACCCTACTTTTGCATCACTATTAAAATGGAATACAATTGTAATGAGAGATATTATTGAGAAAGCGTGGAATAATCGCGAATTATTGAAAGACATAAAGGTTCAAGAGGCAATAAAATCAGTTATTGACCAAATTGACAACGGTAAACTTCGCGTTGCTGAGCCTACCGCAAATGGATGGCAAGTTAACGAATGGGTTAAAAAAGCTGTGGTTTTATACTTTCCAATCCAAAATATGGAAACCATAGAAGTTGGTCCTTTTGAGTTTCATGATAAAATGAAATTGAAAACTGGATATGCAGAAAAAGGCGTGAGAGTAGTGCCCCATGCAGTTGCGCGTTACGGTGCCTATATATCAGAAAATGTGGTAATGATGCCTTCCTACGTAAATATTGGAGCTTATGTAGATAATGGGACCATGGTAGACACTTGGGCTACAGTTGGCTCATGTGCACAAATTGGTAAAAATGTTCACCTTTCTGGTGGTGTTGGTATTGGAGGAGTTTTAGAACCACTTCAAGCGGCACCTGTAATTATTGAAGACAATTGTTTTATTGGTTCTCGTTGTATTGTAGTAGAAGGCGTAAGAGTTGAAACCGAAGCAGTATTAGGTGCTAATGTGGTACTCACCATGTCTACAAAAATTATTGATGTTTCTGGTAACGAACCAATTGAATACAAAGGAGTGGTACCTGCAAGATCGGTAGTTATTCCGGGAACCATTGAAAAAGAATTCCCAGCTGGAAAATACAACGTTCCAGTAGCTTTAATCATTGGAAAACGTAAGCCTAGCACTGATTTAAAGACCTCTTTAAACGATGCTTTACGAAACTTTAATGTAGCCGTATAAGTATGACCATTGTTCCCCAACGCGTTTTAATTATTCAGACAGCTTTTATTGGCGATGTAATTTTAGCAACCTCTTTGCTTGAAAAAATTCATCATCATAACCCAAAAGCCAATATCGATTTTTTAGTTCGTAAGGGAAATGAGGCTTTATTAAAGAATCACCCATTTATTCAAAACTTAATTATCTGGGATAAGCAAGGTTCTAAATACAAAAGCCTTTATCAATTATTAAAACAAATAAGAACTGCTCAATATGATGCTGTTGTAAACACACAACGATTTGGTGCCACGGGAATGCTTACTGCATTTTCGGGTGCCAAAATTCGTTCTGGGTTTGCAAAAAACCCATTTTCAATTGGGTTTACTCATTCTGCAGATCATGAAATTGGCAATGGAACCCACGAGGTAGAACGAAATCAAAAATTAATTGATTTCTTTACCAATTCTCAATATGCACAACCAAGGCTTTATCCTAGCGAAAAAGATTTTCAAAAAATAGAAGAATACACCAAACTGCCATTTATTACTCTTTCTCCTTCTTCCGTATGGTTTACCAAGCAATACCCCGAGAATAAATGGGTTGATTTACTAGATCAATTGCCTAAAACGTACAACATCTATTTACTAGGTGGCCCTGGAGACAAAGAGAAAAATGAGAGTTTAATTTCAAAATGCTCGAAAAATGTGCCCGAAAACTTGGCAGGTAAACTTGGTTTACTCCAATCTGCAGCATTAATGAGCAAAGCGGATATGAATTACGTGAATGACTCTGGTCCTCTCCATCTTTGTTCGGCTATGAATGCCCCAGTAACATCCGTATTTTGTTCTACAATCCCTGGTTTTGGTTTCACCCCATTATCTGATGAAAATTTTATTATTGAAACTACAAAGAAATTAAGTTGCCGACCATGCGGTCTTCATGGGTTAAAACACTGTCCTAAAGGTCATTTTGATTGTGCAAATACCATTGAAACATCGCAACTGACAGCACCTATTATTACCAATAAAATAAAGTAATACAAAGCGAAATCGAATAAGAACAAACTTGCATAAAGTTTAGTGTATTTAACGAATTCCCAATAGCTTTGAAACGATACAAAAAACCAAAAATGGAATTAGAAAGAAAATTAACTGTTAACGAAAAAGCACTAATGGTCAACCTTGACCCCAACGTTTACGGGTCGTTTTCAGAAATTGGAGCTGGGCAAGAAGTGGCTGCAAATTTTTTCCAAGCCGGGGGTGCTTCCGGTACAATTGCATTAACTCAATCTGCGTACGACAAGAAAATTTCTAACGCTATTTATGGGGAAGGAAAAAGGTTTGTTAGTAAACAACGATTAATCAGAATGATGGACCATGATTTCGCTAATATTACCGAAAAATTGGCTGATCGTGAGGAGGACACTTCATTTTTTGCATTTGCAGATACCATAGAAACCTTGAATTTTCATAAAACTAATCAAGGTCAAGGCTGGATGGGAATTACTTTTCAAAGAACCCCTCAAACCAAACCAAATCAAATTGTTCTTCATGTTATCTTACACGATAACGATCCATTATTACAACAAAAAGCTATTGGACGTTTAGGAGTTAATTTAATTCACGGGGTTTATAATAACATTCAAAGCATGAAGGTCTTTTTATCTTCTTTAATGGATGGACTTAGTAGAGATCGTGTTGAAATTGATATGTTTAACGTTAAAGGGCCTGATTTTGAAAATGTAGATAATAGGTTAATTAGCTTAAAACTAGTTAAATTGGGTTTAACTCCCGTGGCAATGTTCGGACCAGATGGTCAAAACGTTCAGGCTTCAGAAATTTTATACAAAAAGAATTTATTGGTTCTTAGGGGGCGTTTTCGTCCTCCTACCCTAGTAAATGTAGACATGCTTTTAGCGGGCTATCGCCAATTTGTTAAGGACTCAGCCGTCTCTAAAAAAGACCTTATTGTTTTATCGGAATTGTCATTAAACAATCTTTTAATGGGTGACGACCATAAAAAAGAACGAGATTACATGGACAGAGTAGATATTCTTTGCTCCTTAGGACAAACAGTAATCATTACCAATTATCAGCATTATTACCGATTAACAAATTACCTATCGGATGTAAATAGAGGTCGAAAAATTGGGGTGTTGATGGGTGTAAATAATTTAGAAGCCATCTTTGATCCTGTTTATTACAGCAAACTGAAAGGAGGCATTTTAGAATCGTTTGGCCGTTTATTTGGGCGAAATATTAAATTACTCATCTACCCCGCTACCGATGGTCAAGACGGTGAACTACATACCTGCGATAATGTGCAAATTGATCAGAAGTTAAAACATCTATTTTATTATTTAGTAGAAAACGATCAAATTGAAGATATTACTTCCTGTAACAAGGATTTACTAAGTATCTACTCAGATGATGTACTGGAAATGATACACGGTAACAAATCAGGTTGGGAAAAACTGGTTCCTAATAAAGTGGCAAGAACCATTAAAAAGAATGGAATGTTTGGATATATTTCAAACAACTAAAAAACAAGGGAGAGGGTTTTTGACCCTCTTTTTTTTACCTAAAATCAGTAATTCATCCAAGTTAAAAAATCGCTTACTCGACTTCGAGTTACCAATACATCTGTTTCAAATTGTGGTGAAACTTCCAATTTCAAACGGCTATTAAAGTATTTATGAATTCCTCGAATACTCGAATTATGTATTAATACTTGCCTGTTAACTCTGAAAAACTTTTTGGGGTCCAATTGCGGGGTAACTTGATCTAGGGAGTGATCCACAATAAGCCTTTTCCCATTTTTTTGAACCAAATAAACGGTATTCCCTTCTGCAAAGAAAAAGCCAATATCGTCTGAATCTACTTTTTTATATTGGTCTCCAACTCTTATCAAAAACTTTGATTTATAACTCTGTTCTGTATTCTTTGAAATTAAATGGTTTAAAACATCTACGTCTAAAATTTTATTTTTTCCCCATAGCTTTTCAAACTTTTCAATTGAAACTACCAAATCCTTTTGGTCAATAGGCTTCAACAAATAATCAATACTATTTAGCTTAAATGCTTTAATAGCAAATTCATCATAGGCGGTTGTAAACACAATTGGTGTGGATACTTGAATTTGTTTAAATAATTCAAAACTTGTTCCATCTGTTAATTGAATATCCGAAATAATTAAATCAATTTCTCTTTTCTTTGAAAACCAATCCACTCCTTCTTCTACACTCCGAATAACATTAACCACCTCAAAATTGGGCCGTATAGATTTTATAGTTCTTTGCAACTCCTTAGCCAACAGGCTCTCGTCTTCTATTAATAGTACTTTCATGATATCTAGGCTTCTCAAATTTATATTAAAGAAAGCCTAAAAATCTACTAAACGTTGCACCATTAACTGAGAACTTTACTATTGGTGAAAATTTTATTTAATCGGAAATATTGGTTGGTTGAATGACCCATTTAGTAAATCATCTTTTGGTAAAAATAATTTGAAATGCATATGAGGTTATGTGAAATGCATTTTTTGGTGAAAAAAAAATGGATAAGGGAATTATTTGAAAAAAACTAATCACATTGAGTAACAGCCGGATCAACACGATTTATCTCTGGGCTCAAATAATGAACCCCTAAATTCATACCACGTAGCACAAACAACACTCCTATTATAAATACCATTACGGGAATCAATTTTTGCAGTTTATTTCGAAAGCTTAGAGAAATAAAACTTCCTAGCAGCGTTGCTGAAAACATCATTGGAATGGTTCCCAATCCAAAAAACAACATAAAAACCATTCCTCCACTAGCATCACCTTCTGCAATTGCTCCTGCTAGGGCTATATACACCATAGCACAAGGTAACAAACCATTTAGCACTCCAATAATAAATAGCGACTCTAATGATGACTTTTTAAATAGCTTTCCTAAGGAGGATTTTAAACGACCAATGTATTGAAAGGTTATGCTGTCAAAATTGCTTTTTTTTGAAAGTTTAGGTAATATCACACTTGCAATCATAATGGCACCGGCTCCTATTGATAGTGAACGTTGTGCACCTGCCATTACCAAGGATTTACCTATTAAACCAAACAAAAAACCAAGCGTTCCGTAAGTAGTTAACCGCCCAAAATTATAAGCCAACCCGCCAATAAAACCAGAAAGCTTACTACTCCTATTTAGCGGTAATGCGAAGGCAATAGGACCACACATGCCCAAACAGTGAAAACTGCTTACTAACCCAATTGAAATTGCTGCCCACCACTGCACCATATTAGCCTACACGAAAACGTTCTTTTCTAAATAACACTCTTTTCCGTTTACAGTCCATTTTACTTGAATTTGGTATTTCCCTTTCACAAATTTACTTGCAGATACCACTTGTTTAAAATTTGAGTCTAGTTGTATCGGAATTTCAAAATCAAGACTTGAATCGGAAGGCCTAAATACGGTAAGCACCCCCTTCACTTCTTTATGCGTAAAATCACCAGATAAACCCAAAACCCAAGAATCTTCACTTTTTGTCCAAGTAAAATTTGTATTTAACTCTAGTGCATTTTTTACTCTGTCTAATTGATCCTGAAACTGAATTTCTTTGGCGTAATAATCCTCCGTAACTAATTCTGTCTTTTTATCATCTGCCATACTTCTAATGAGTACAGATGTAAAAACAACCACAATTGTAACCGGAATGGCAATAGCCGCATGTCCCCAAGTAAACCTCATATTTTATTGTATTGGCCCTAAAAACATAGTTTTGACAGTCGTCAAAGTTTTGTCTTTATCCTCTAAATTAATTTTCAATTTTGTTTTATAACTTAAAACTCTATCTCCTTCAATAATAACAAACATAGCTCCTTCTGTTGATCCTCCAGGTGGAACTACTGGTTTGTTTCCAACTAACTTTATGGAAGCACCATCATAATCTTCAACCACAAAATTAACGTTAATCTCCTCCTTGGTTTTATTAATAATTTTGTAAGTGTATAAGTTTTGTAATTTATCACCTTCAATTTCTTGATAGGTTGTTCCCTGACTACGTAATATCGTAGCTTCGATAGGTGAACGTAAAGTTAGCAAAACCACCATAGCAGACATTAACAACCCTAATACAGCACTATAGGCAATTAACCTTGGAGTAAACTTAAAAGGCTCTTTCTTTTCTATATTTTCTATGGATGCATATCTAATAAGGCCTTTAGGCAAATTAATACTCTCCATGATGTGATCACAAGCATCAATACATGCGGTACAATTCACACATTCTAATTGAGTTCCGTTTCGGATATCAATACCTGTAGGACATACATCAACACAAGCTTTACAGTCAATACAATCTCCTTTACCGGCCTCTTTTCTATCCTCGTTTTTTCTAAATTTTGATCGGCCATTGGTGCTTTCTCCTCTAACGAAGTCATAGGCCACAACAATAGACTTGTTATCTAATAATGCCCCTTGCAGTCTTCCATAAGGACAAGCAATTATACAAGCCTGTTCTCTAAATCTTGCAAAAACACCGTAAAACAAACCGGTAAAAATTACCATGGATATGAAACCAGTAATATTTTCAGATGGAGAGGTTGTTAATAGTTTATTTACCTCCTCTACTCCAATAATATAAGATAAGAAGGTGTGCGCAATTACCACTGAAATTAAAATGAAAAGAAAATTCTTAAGTCCTTTTTTGCGAATTTTTTCAGCATTCCAAGGCAGCTTGTCTAATTTTTTCTGTTTTCTCCAATCTCCTTCAATCCAGTATTCAATTTTTCTGAATACCATTTCTAAAAAAATGGTTTGCGGGCAAATCCATCCACAAAAAATTCTACCAAATACGGTGGTGAAAAGGATGATAAAAACAATGGAGGTAAGCATTGCTATTACAAAAAGAAAGAAGTCTTGAGGCCAAAATATTTGACCAAAAATGACAAATTTTCTGTCAATTACATTGAAAAGAAGAAGTGGTTCTCCATCAATTTTTACAAATGGCGCACCAAAAAGAATAGTTAGTAAAAAATACGATACTACCGTTCTTCTGTTATAGAAACTACCAGAAGGCTTCTTTGGGTACACCCATTTTCTTTTACCATCCTCGTTCAAGGTACCAATTGAATCTCTAAAAGTTCCTTTTTCGTCTTCAATCTCTCCGTAATTCGAATTTTGCTGATCCATTTGTATTGTGTTAAATGAAAAACACCTTGATCATTTTACATTTCTGTAAATTAATCAAGGTGCTTCCTATTTGTTATTTTTTTTCATGAATATCCTTTCGGATTATTCACCTGTATACTTATCGCCTTCAGGTGCTTTTCCATCTGCTGGATTTGTTCCTTGCAGACTTAAAACAAAGCTAGTTACTTTTTGGATGTCGGTTGGTGACAATTGTGACTCCCAGGAAATCATTCCTTTTTCTGGAACACCCACTTTAATGGTACGGAATACATCTTTAACACTTCCTCCGTGTTTCCAATACTCATCTGTAAGGTTTGGACCTACACTACCACCACCAGAAGCTAAGTGACAAGCTATACAGTTATTGTCGTAAATCTTTTTTCCTGCAGCAATATCGGCAGCAGAAGTTAGTAACGTAACTGAATTTTCATCTACACTAGCCCCTCTAAGTTCTGCTTCTTCAGCAGCTAACTGCATCTCTGCAACATATTCATTATGCCCAACATGACTGTCTACTTGAAATAAGTAATAATACATGTATCCAGTCATAGAAATTACAGTAAAGTAAAAACCATACAACCACCAAGGTGGTAGATTGTTATCCAACTCATGAATACCATCGTAGTCATGATCTAATAGAATTTCTTCTTCACGTTCAATTGGCACGGCATCCGTAAGACCAAGGCTAGAAAACATATCATCTTCAGCCACTAAGTCTTCTTCTCCACCCTTAAGTGCATTTGTAATTTTTTTAACGTTTACTAATAGAACTACAATTACCACTAATAAAAATGCATTTACCGCTATTAGAAGAGACTCTAAACTTGAGTCAAGTACAAATGAGCTTCCCGCATCCTGAGCGAAAGCACCAGTAGACATTAATACAAATATCCCCGTAATTATTGTAGGATTTGATTTTGCTATTAGCTTTTTCCAAATACCAGAGTTACCGGTTAGTGATTTAAACACCCCCGATATTACATATAAAATAGCAATTTGCGCCACAATCATCCCTAAAAGAATCCATGTTAAACTGGTATCAGACACCCCTGAGCCATCGCTCGCAAACACACTTAAAGATGATAAACACATCATCAATAAAGCAGCACCTTTATGCCTGAATTTGCTTTTGTTATTATTTGTTTGGTCGAATATTTTCATTTCCAAAAAGTTTTCGGTTATAATTTTAAATTTTGTTCATCATCTTGAAGCGGTAAACCTGCAAGTTCACTTTCAACATCCTTTTCCATTACAAAAAACGAGTAGTAAACTACATACAAGAAAATGGCAACAAACAACACTAAAGCCACGGATGCTAAAATATCCATTCCTTCAATTGTTGCTAGATGACTTTTAATAAATTTCAACATGTTGATATAAGTTAAACTCCCCTCCTTACGGAGAGGAGAATTTTACTTTATTTTTTATGAATATCTGTTCCGAGACGTTGCAAGTAAGCAATCATTGCGATAATCTCCTTGTCTGAAGAACAGTCAATATTCTTAGCCTTCAAGTTAGCTGAAATTTGCGCGGCTTGTTTTTGTAAATCTGCCAATGCTTGAGCTTCATATCCTTCTGGATAAGGAACACCTACTGTTCTAAGTGCGCTTATTTTTGCTTCTAAATGCGACACATCTAATACATCTCTAATCATCCAAGGGTATCTTGGCATAATTGAGTTTGGAGAGGTAGTTTCTGGATCGAACATATGGTTATAATGCCAATCATCACTATACTTAGCTCCAATTCTATGTAAATCTGGCCCGGTTCTCTTAGATCCCCATAAGAATGGATGATCGTAAACAAACTCACCCGCTTTAGAATACTCCATTCCATTAGGATCGTACCTTACCACTTCACTACGGAATGGTCGAATCATTTGGGAGTGACAGTTATTACAACCTTCTCTAATATATAGATCTCTACCTTCAATTTCTAAAGGCGTGTAAGGTTGAACGGTGGCAATAGTTGGCACATTAGATTTAATCAAGAATGTTGGAAGCATTTCAAAGGCTCCTCCAATAGCAACAGCAACGAAAGTCCAAACCATAAACTGAACAGGTTTTCTTTCAATCCAACGGTGCCAGTGATCACTAGAATGTTTAGTGTAAGTTTCTGGTAATGCCGGAGCAGATGCTTTTTCAGCAATAGTTAACGTACCAGAAGCGGCAGTTTTCATCAGGTTCCAAGTAGCTAATAAAATACCTACAAAGAATAACAAACCACCTAACGCTCTTAATTTGTACAATGGCGCTAAAACAGTTACCGTTTGTAAGAAGTTAGGATAAGCTAACATTCCTTCATTTGTAAATTGTTTCCACATGGAAGCTTGAACCCATCCAGCCCAATACATTGGAACTACCCAAAATAAAATACCTAGGGTACCAATCCAGAAGTGAATGTTTGCCAATTTATTTGACCATAGTTTGGTATTCCACATTTTTGGTACTAACCAATAGAACATACCAAATGTCATAAACCCATTCCATCCTAAGGCTCCCACATGCACGTGTGCTGGAATCCAGTCCGTGTAATGCGCAATTGCATTTAATGACTTGATAGATAACATTGGACCTTCAAAGGTTGACATTCCGTAAGCAGTAATTGCAATCACAAAGAATTTCAACACTGGCTCTTCCCTTACTCTATCCCAAGCTCCTCTTAAGGTAAGTAATCCATTAATCATACCACCCCAAGAAGGGAAAATCAACATAATTGAAAAGGCTGTACCTAAAGTCTGAGCCCAATCTGGTAATGCGGTGTATAATAAATGGTGAGGTCCAGCCCAGATGTATAAAAAGATCAGTGCCCAAAAGTGGATGATTGATAATCTATAAGAATAAACAGGTCTTCTAGCCGCTTTAGGAACGAAGTAATACATCAAACCTAAATATGGCGTTGTTAAGAAAAATGCTACCGCATTATGACCATACCACCATTGCACTAATGCATCTTGAACACCTGCGTACCAAGAGTAGGATTTAAACAAGTGAACAGGCATTTCAAATGAATTTACAATATGCAATAATGCAACAGTAATAAATGTAGCCAGGTAAAACCAAATTGCCACATACATATGACGTTCTCTACGTTTGATAATAGTCATGATCATATTTAAACCAAAAACTACCCAAACTAAAGCAATTGCAATATCAATAGGCCATTCTAGCTCTGCATATTCTTTACTTGTAGTAATTCCTAATGGAAGCGTAATTGCAGCCGATAATATGATTAATTGCCAAGCCCAAAAGTTAATGTTCGATAACATTTTACTATACATGGGGGTTTTAAGCAACCTAGGCATGGAGTAATATACCCCAGCAAAAATTCCATTACCAACAAAAGCAAAAATAACTGCGTTTGTATGTAGTGGTCTAATTCTTCCAAACGTAGTATACGCTAGGTCAAAGTTTAATACTGGATATGCAAGTTGTAACGCAATAGTTAAACCTACCAACATTCCAATAATTCCAAAAGCTACCGAAGCAATGATAAACTTCCTGACGATGTCATTATCGTACTCAAAATGTTCAACGTTGCCCGGAGAACTATGAACCGGATTTGTAATTGTTTCTGCCATATTTAGCAATTTAATTGTTATTTATTGAGATTAGATTTTCTAGTTTGTGGGTCATCCATTTGAATGTCATCATCATCAAACAACATTCTAACAGAAGGAGTATAGTCATCATCATATTGGCCATTCTTTACCGCCCAAATAAAAGAGCCTAAAAAAAACAACGCAGCTAACAAGCTGAACCCGACTAATATAAAAATGACACTCATTAATTATGTTCTTTAAAATATACCTAACAAATTTGTTCTACATCTGAAAAGTAAAATGTGAGTCTAATCAAGCTTTAACATGACTTTCATCATGATTAGTCATAAGATTGTCATCAGCCGATAAAATTAGTTAACAAATATTAACTGTTGACTCAGAATTAAAAAAGTTACAATTTTTTTCTACGGGCAGAAATTCGAATGGAAAGGGTAATAAACGACACTACAGTAATAGAACTAATGGGCATTAAAATAGCCGCAAACAGGGGGGTTACCAAACCTTGAACAGCGAAAATCATCCCTAAAGAATTATAAAACAATGATATGGCAAAGCTAATTTTTACAATTTTTATCGCTCTTTTAGAAAAAGCTAAAAACTCCCCTAAAAACAGAAAATTACCTGCATCTAAAATAGCATCACAAGCTGGGGTAAAGTTGTACACATCATCACTTACTGCCAATCCTACATCTGCCTGTTTTAATGCTCCCGCATCGTTCAAACCATCACCAACCATTAACACCTTCTTATTTTGATTTTGTAATGATTTAATGTATTCCATTTTATCATTAGGTGATTGATCAAAATGTAGGTTCTTTAAATCAAAATACTTTGAAAGATTATTCAATTCAGAAGCATTATCTCCAGATATTAGGTGAATACCAAACCCTTTTTCATTAAACGAATTTATTAATTCTCCTATTCCATTTCGGTACTGCTTTTTAATTAGAAAGTATCCAATACTTTCCTTATTAATTTCTATGAAAACTCTTGAGGATAGATCGTTATTTACATCCCCATTAAAATTTGTATAATTAGCAGATCCTATTTTCAGCTTAAAGCCTCCTACTTCACCTTCAATTCCTTGTGATGGTAATTCTCTATAATTAATAACTGGCTTAGATTTCACCCCTCCCTTTAAACTTTCAAAAACTGCTTTACTTAGGGGATGTGTAGAATTAGCCACCAAGGAGTAAATTAATTCCTTGTATTCCAAACTTAATTCTCCTCCAATAAAATTTATTTCCTCATTTCCAGACTGGGTAAGCGTTCCTGTTTTATCAAACACCAAAGTATCCACATTTGCCATTTTTTCAACCGCTTCAGAATTCTTTAAATACAATCGGTTTCTACCAAAAATCGACATGGTGTTTCCGAATGTGAAAGGCAATGTTAAAGCCAAAGCGCATGGGCAAGCAATTATTAATACAGAGGTAAATATTTTAAATGCAACGGAATGTCCCTCTGGCCACCAAAAGGCTAATGTTGATAGAGACACCACCAACACAAATAAAGTAAAGAACTTACTCACATTATCTACCATCGACTGATATTGAGAACTGTCTTTAGCAAAAGCATCTTGATTCCACAGTCGAGTTAAATAGGATTGAGAAACTGGTTTTTGAACTTTTATTTTAATGGATGGCCCAATTTGTCTGCCTCCAGCAAAAATTTTATCTCCTTTAATTTTTGGTATCGGGTCTGATTCTCCGGTAACGAAACTGTAGTCAATTTTAGCCGATTCACTTATCAATTCACTATCTGTAGGAATAATTTCTTGATTTCTAAGAATAACTACATCATCAATTTTTAGCGTTCCAACAGGAACAGGTTCTTCTTTTTCTTCAAACACTTTAACCACAGCCAAAGGAAAATAAGACTTATAATCTCGCTCAAATGATAATGCCTGGTACGTTCGATTTTGATACCATTTCCCTACTAAAAGTAAAAAAACAAACATGGTAAAGGAATCCATAAATCCAGCACCTGTTTGACTAATAATTTCGTACGAACTTCTCCCAAACAAAGCCAAAATACCCACAGATATTGGGAAATCAATATTTAAATACCTTTTAGTGAGAGCTTTATATGCCGATATAAAATAGTCGGATGCACTATATATTAATACAGGGGTAGCTAGAAATAAATTCAAATAACCAAAAAGTTTCTTAAAACTAGGATCTAAGTATTGATTGGTATCAAAATACTCAGGAAAACTCAACAGCATTATATTGCCAAAAGCAAATCCCGCGACTCCCAGTTTATAGAAAAAGGGTTTATTCTCGATTGTTTTTTCCTTATTCTTAAAATCGTTTAATGAAATATTTGGTTCATAACCAATGGAAGCCATTAGTTCAACTACCTGTCTCAAGGGTAATTTTTCTTCATTAAAAACGATGTAAACTTCTTTTTTCAAAAAGTTTACCGTTGATTTTACAATTCCCTCCTCTAATCTGTGCATATTTTCTAGCAACCAAATACACGAACTACAGTGTATTTTTGGTACGTAAAACTTTACACTCGAAACGCCTCCATCTTTAAAGTCAAGAAGTCCGGCTTCCACCTCCTCGTTATCCAAAAAGGCATATTTATTACCAATAGATTGTGAGGTTTTAATTCCAGGGTTGCTTTCAATTCCGTAATAATTATTTAACCCGTTTTCATCGAGAATCTCATAAACCGTTTTACAACCTTCGCAACAAAACTTGTGAGAATATGCTTCTATTATAACCTCATCAAAATCACTACCACAATGATAGCAATGAGATGAGTCTTTCAAATGATCACTTATCTCTCGTTTTATTCCCTGAATTGTCTTGTTACTCATTCAATTTGCAAAATTGAACCACCCTAAAGAAGTACACAAATTTTTGGGTCGGTAAATGTATCATTTTAACTATATATTCAATCGCTTTAACTCTCAAGTACTTATATGCATTTGCCTTAAAAAACAATTAGTTTTACTTACCTAAAACACACCTAATGAACACATTTACCGCCACAGAATCTCCTCAAAAAGGTTTTAACACGGATAAAGTTAACAAGGCTTTAAATATTGCGGGTATTGCCATGTGGGAATATAATTGCCAAACAAACGATTGTTGCTACAATGCTAATTGGTATACCATAATGGGGTATGCTCCGTATGAATTGCCACAAAAAATTGAAACTTTTTTTGGGTTAGTCCATCCTGACGACCTACCCCGTTTGCACGAAGCTGTATCCTCATTTGACGCTAAAGCAAACGATGGAATTCTAGAGATTCAATACCGGATGAGAACTAAATCTAATGATTGGATTTGGCTACGAAACCGAAGTTCTTTGGAATTAGACAAGGAAGGTAAACCGTTAACATGGCTAGGATCAGTATTTGACGTAAGTCGTTTAAAAGAATCAGAGAATCAAGCCTTAAGTAATATTCAACATTTAAATGCAGTTGTAAATTCTCTTTCCGACATAATTTTTGAAATATCGAGCGATTACAATTTAGCAAGTTGCTGGATACCCGATTCACATCCAGATTGCAAATTAATAAGGTCATACAAAGGACAAAACCTAAAAGACGTTTATAGCGACCGGATATTTCAATTTTTCAAAAAGTTAATTGACAAAACTATTACCACCAACAAAGCTCAAAGCTTTAATTTTAACTCCTACCGAACTGATCAACATTTTTTAGCAAGAGCAACCCCATTAACCAATGAATTTAATGGTAAGAAACAGGTGACTATGGTAATTCAAGAAGTTACCGAAACTTTTAGAACCCAACAAAAATTAAAAAACAACGAGGCTAATCTAAACGCTATTATTCAAAACACTTCGGATGTATTTTGGGCGATAGACAAAGAAGAAAGACTAATTGTTTACAACAAGGCATTTGATGATTTGCTTTTCAACATCTCCGGTAAACGACCAAAAAAAGGGAGAACTTTAGATGATAGTTTTTTGTTAGAAGAAACGGCAAAAAGGTGGCGACACATTCATTCACGGTCTTTGAATGGTTTGGATACAGAGTTTTCAAAATCATTATATTTTCAAGATGGAAGAAAAAGACTCTATGAATTTCACATTAACCCCTATCGCAATAAAGAAGGTGAAATTATTGGAAGTGTGGTAACAGGGCGTGATATAGATGATATTTATTCTGCTAAAAAACAAGCAGAAAAAGCCGCAAGATTAAAATCAAAGTTTGTTTCTACCATTTCTCATGAAATTAGAACTCCCCTAAACGCTATTTTAGGTACATGCCATCAGTTGGCAAAGTCTAATCAGCAAGAAAATTTAGTAGATGATATTGAAATACTGCAATTGGCATCCGACAACTTGCTTTCGCTAATTAATGATGTTCTTGACTTCACAAAGTTAGATTCTGGCAAGGGACAAATAAAAGAACAGAAAATTAATTTTGAAAATTTCCTCCGTTCTTTAAGTCAATTCCAAGAAAGGTTAGCAACTAATAAAGGGCTAACTTTTACACATTCTCAAATAGGAGAAATTCCTGATTTTATTACAACCGATAAAACAAAACTTCATCAGATTTTAACCAACGTTATTTCAAATGCTATAAAATATACCAATTCAGGAGGTATTGATTTCAAAATTACCTCTACCCTACTAAACCAATCAAAAGCCAGCTTAGTATTTGAAATAAAGGATACTGGAATTGGCATACCACACAAAGAGTTAGACAGTATTTTTGACAGTTTTACGCAATCATCAACCTCCTACAACATGCTTAAAGGAGGTACTGGATTAGGCTTGGCTATCACCAAAAAATTGGTAAATTTATTGAACGGAAAAATTAATGTCAAGTCAGAATTGGATCAGGGTTCGATTTTCACCTTAAATTTTGAGTTTGAAGTTACCAAAGACAACACAAAGACCCCAACCTTAAAACCAAAAATCCATTCCTTTCCAAACGTAAAAGTTTTAATCGCGGAAGACAATGAAATTAATGCGAAAATTATTACCCATCTTTTTGATCAATGGAACATAAAATATGACCTTGCTCCAAATGGATTAGAAGCCGTGAATTATGCTAAATCTAATAATTATAGTTTAATATTAATGGACCTTCAAATGCCAATTATGAATGGATTTGAAGCCTCTTATCAAATTAGTAAACTGTTGAAAATAAAGCAGAATCAAATTCCAATTATTGCGCTCACCGCCCAATCAGACTTTTCGTTTGATAGTAACTATAAGGAAGGAATATTTACCTCCTCTATTTTAAAGCCATATCATCCAGAAAGTTTAAAAACTACAATATTCGAGCAATTAACCCAAACGGGTTAAAACAAAAAGCCTTCAAGTATACTTGAAGGCTTTTTGTTTTTTCTATATTTAAAGAACTTACATGTTCTCCTCAAAATCTAAAAACGTTTTTTCTATAATTGCAATACACTCTCTCAACTCTTCCTCGGTCATAACCAACGGTGGAGCAAATCGAATAATATTTCCATGAGTTGGTTTAGCCAGCAATCCATTTTCCGACAATTTCATACATAAATCCCAAGCAGTGGTACTATGCGGAGAGTCATCTACTAAAATAGCATTTAACAACCCTTTACCTCTTACCATACTAACTAATCTACTTTTTTTAGCAAGCTTGGAAATCTCAGCTCTAAATATTTTTCCTAATTTTTCGGAATTTTCAGCTAGTTTCTCATCTACCACAACCTCTAGGGCTGCCATAGCCACTGCTGCTGCCATAGGATTACCCCCAAAAGTAGAACCATGCTGGCCAGGGTGAATCACCTCCATAATATGATTATCAGCTAATACTGCTGAAATTGGGTAAACCCCTCCTGAAATTGCCTTACCAAGAATTAAAACATCCGGTTTTAGATTTTCATGATCTACAGCTAGCAACTTTCCCGTTCTAGCAATACCTGTTTGAACTTCATCTGCAATAAAAAGCACATTTCTTTCTTTACATAGCTTAGCAGCTTCTGTTAAGTATCCTTCTCCGGGAACATAAACACCTGCTTCTCCTTGAATTGGCTCTACTAAAAACGCAGCAATATTAGGGTCTTTTAAAGCTTCCCTTAATGCATCAATGTCATCATATGGTATCCGAACAAAACCAGTGGTAAAAGGACCAAAGTTTTGACGTGCATCTGGATCGTTTGAAAAAGAAATAATGGTAGTTGTTCTTCCATGAAAATTATTTTCACACACAATTATTTTACCTTCGTTTTGCGGGATTCCTTTTTTCTCATACCCCCATTTACGAGCAATTTTCAAGGCTGTTTCTACAGCTTCAGCTCCCGTATTCATTGGAAGTATTTTTTCGAATCCAAAATATTCTGAAGCAAATTTTTCATAAACTCCTAATTTGTCATTAAAAAATGCTCTGGAAGTTAATGTCAATGTGTTTGCCTGATCTGTTAAAGCCCCAATAATTTTTGGATGACAATGCCCTTGATTTACAGCCGAATATGCAGATAAAAAATCAAAATACTTTTTTCCTTCAACATCCCATACATAAACGCCTTCGCCTTTTTGTAATACTACTGGAAGCGGATGGTAATTATGTGCCCCATATTTATCTTCTAGTTCAATAAAATGTTTTGAACTTAATTGTTTTGCTGTTTTCGACATAGTCTTTTTTTTATATTCGATTTGCGAATTTACTATTTAAACTCTTAATCCCATACTGAATTTATAGCATAAAAAAAGGGCTAGATTTCTCTAGCCCTTTTTTTATTATCTTAAGATTAGTACCAAACATCAATCATAGTGTGTGTGTTTTAGTTAGTAAGTAAGTGGAGAATAATTTTCATTAAGACCACCGCCTTAATGATGGATAGTTAGTTGCAAAAATTCATTTCTAAACTTTGGCTAATCAAATATACAATTTCATTATCCATTGATTAATAGCCCATTTTATTTTTTTCGAGATTTGACCCACTACTAAAACACATTGACCCAAAATTTCATATAACTCCAAAACACATAATAAAACAACATCCATATCTAAATAGAACAACCCAAACAAAATTTCACATTTTAAAATGATTGATTTACCAAATTAAATAATCACCTCACAGCTATAGCACAAAAGAATAATGCAAACATTCAAATACAGCCAAATTAACTGCAACTAATCCTCTCAATATTCATGTTTAAAACCTAGAAAAAGTAATTTTGCCTTTTTACAGTTTGACTATGGATATTAAAAAATTAAAAAAGGGAAATATCATTGAATTAGTAATTTCCGATTTAGCTTTTGGCGGAAAAGGAATCTCAAAAATCCCTACAGAAGACGGTGACTACATCGTTTTTGTTTTAAACACCTTTCCTGGACAAACAGTAAAAGCCAGAATAATTAAGAAAAAAAGAAGGTTTGCCGAGGCAAAAGTTACGGAATTGGTTTCTCCATCTGCAGATGAAATAAAAATTGACTACCAAGCTATTCCGGGCGCTCCATACGCCACTTGGCCTGTAACCAAACAGCAAGAGCATAAAAAAACAAGTACGTTAGATGTACTTCAAAGAATAGGTTTTGTAAAAAACTCTACCGAAATATTTGACGAATTCATAGCCTCTCCTTCTGATTGGCATTATCGCAATAAAATGGAATATTCCTTCTCTACCATTATTTGGGATGAGGAGAAAAAAACAGATATTGATGACTTTGGGTTAGGTTTTAAGCATAGAGGACAATGGCGGGTTGTTGATAATATGAATGGTGACTCCGGACTTTTTGATAAGCAAATTGAAGATGGGTTAAAAACCATAAGAGAATGGTGCGTGAATACCAACCTTCCAGCCTGGCATCCAGTAAGACATCATGGGTTTTATAGATTTCTTACCGTTAGGAAGAGTTTTTACAGCAATAAAGTTTTATTCAAATTAAGTACCAGCTCCTCTCATTTAGCCCAATTTGATTCAGAAGGGTTTATCCGCATAATAAAAAGCATTGTGGGTGACCGATTGGCTGGAATTATTCACACCATTAACGATGGCCAAGGAGATAGAACGCAAGATGAAGACCTCTCATCTACGGTAATATTTGGAGAAGATAATTTAGAGGAAAAGATTCATGATTTATTTTTTGATGTGAGTATTGGCAGTTTTTTTCAACCCAACCCACAATCGGCTGAATTGTTATACCAAAAAGCAATTGACTACACGTTCTTAAATCAAGAATATACAGATAAAGACACTATTGTTGATCTATTCTGTGGTACCGGAACCATTGGTCAGCTGGTAGCCAATCAAGCTAAGGGAAAAGTAAAAGTAATTGGAGTTGACATTATTAAAAGCTCTATTGAAGATGCCAAGAAAAATGCCAAGAAAAACGAATTACAGAATTTAAGTTTTTATGCCGCAGACGTAAAGAATTTTCTAAATGATCATCCTGAATATCAAGGCAATATTAAAACTGTAATACTTGACCCACCAAGATCAGGGATTACTCCAAAGGCACTGAAACGTATAATTGAATTGAAAGCCAATAGAGTGGTTTATATTTCTTGTAACCCAGCCACTCAAGCTAGAGATTTATTGGAGTTTCATAAGGCTGGATATTCAGAGAAAAAGATCAGTATTGTAGACCAATTTGTTCATACAGCCCATGTAGAAAGTGTGATTTTATTAGAAAAGTAATGGCTTAGTTCTTTATAGTTAGGCCAACAAATATGGTCAACGCATCTCCGTAAAAATTCATATTATTTTGAATGGGGCCTTCTAACTGATAAGGCTCAGTTGAATTGAAATCTACCGGGGCAGAAAAATTTGCAAATGCCTCTAAGTTCTTTTGTCTTGAGATTGAGTATTGAATTCCAAAAAGGACTTCAAATTTCAAAAACGCGAAATTTTTTCCTGCCGAAAAATGATAATAATTAGAGTTTACATTGGCTAAAGTTGACAAATAAGAGAGTTCTCCATAATCATAATCGTTTAAGGCGTCAAAATCTGTTTTAAACCCTACCAAAACAGATCTATTATTCTTGTTATAGATTTCCAAACCTAGAGCCACATTTGCCGTGCTTTTACCTCCCGCGGCATACGACAGTGGCTCCAATCGTTCTCCTGGAACTTTAGTGGTTTTCTGAACCTCCACTTCACCTGTATTTTGATCAATGAGTTTGTAAGGTTGAATTCCAGCAAACCATTCTACCGTTAAATTCCACCTGTATTTTGGAACTCTATAATCTACCCCAAAAGCAATGGAAAACGGATCTTTTACTTTCATATCCATATTTTCACCATGCGCGTAGTAAAAGTAATCGGGTAAAATATCCACATTATCAAAATCAGGAACATTAATTCGAGATATGCTAGTGGAGCCATTTGCACTACTTATTAATGAAATAGAAGGTGAGGTAATAGTTACACCTGTACGCAATTGATTACTTATTCTATAATTCACTCCCAACTTTATAGTACCTCTCCAATTATACCCTCTAATATTTTGATAAAATGAATTTAAAGCTACCTTTTGATTTAAAGAGTCCTGATTAACAGTACCAATCTCAATCGATTTTTGATAGTTATAGCGCAAATTTGTATATCGTAAAAAGGTACTTAAACCAAAAGATAGTTTATCATTAATAAACTTAGCTACACCTACTCCATACCAAAAGTCATTATATTCTGTTCTGCTACTAACCCTACCAATGTATTGTTCATTATCTTTTAATTGAGGAAAAACCTGATATGTAGCAGAATACTCACCAACATAGCCATTGTCATAAGCGTTTCTTTTAAAATAGGCAGCCTTCCACACCAATCCTAGTTTATTTTTAGGATACAAATTAATAGATAGAAAACCTGGATCAACATTTGTTTCATTGTTTCTAATATCAAGGTCATTTCCCATAGCATTTTCGTATCGATGAAAATCAATTCTTGCTAGCCCATTAGCAAATGAATACTGATTAACACTAGAATCCGATAATATTGCTGGGTTATAATAAATGGATGATTCATCTTGGTATCCCCCAACAACAGCCCCCGACAAAAGAGCCGATTTGGTACTAAAACTTTCTCCCCAATACCTACTAAATTGACAATTCCCGGTAATAGAAATTAACACAATTATTAATACGAATAAAATGAAACCTAACCTATTCATACACTTTTAAAATAGGAATCCTATTATGAACAGGTTCGTAAAATGGGCTTTGAGTGTATAACCAATATAATCTATAATCTCCTGATTTAAAACTCGAATCGGTTTCCAATTTCGCTTCATACCTCAGGCGTAGTTCTTCATCATTTTCTAACATTTCTGACGCATATGGCTCAAAAATATAAGAGGAGTACCATTCTTTTTGTTGTGTTATTTCATCAAAAAAATTCCATGCAAAAAAACTATCCTCACCATTTGTTTCTAAAGTGTTTAGAATATACCTCCACCCTTTTTGATTTACAGGAATCAAAAAATCTCCTTTATGAAAATCCATGGTAATTAATGAGTCGGTGGTTTGCACCTCTTTATGCAAGTAGTGCCCCTCATAAGGACTTGATACACTAGAAAAATTTTCAATATAAGTTCCCACACCAAAAACATTGGTATCAGTTGATATTGGAATCATTTTAACATTATTCAATTGTAAGCATTCAATAACACGGCTCCATGCGCCTGAAACTAGGTAATATTTTGGTACTTGAATTTGATCTGTTTTAGAATAGTAATTAAAATATTTAATTTCTATGGTCTCTTTTTTTGACCTGTTATAATACAGTTGCTTCCTACCCAGTATTTCACTATACCTATATTCAGGCTTAAAGGAGTAAAATTCTATAAAATCATACTTGGTAATATCTATTTTTAAATTCACCGACTCGAACCCCATTGACCTTTCTGAATCTGCTACTTTTTTATTTTTTATGATTTCTAAATAATTAGAATCCATAAAATTCTTCATTATTTCTAAAAATTTTATGGTGGCTTTCTTTCTTTCATTAAAAGGTTTCCACATATGCGCTTCCGTGGTAAATCCAATACAATTAAACAAAGAGGCGTATCCAGTAGAAAACCGAATTTTATCGTTAAAAGATTTTATTCCGTCATTTGGTGTAGTGCCAAATACATTGACATAAGGTGAAAGACTGTCAAACTTTTGATATAGATATGGTTCAATTTTGTTTATTAGAAAATTACTTAAATGTGCGTCTAACCTTTCCTTTCTAGTACTCAGCAACGTCATAGTGTATTGGTAATCCGCACCATTTGAAGTATGGGTATCCACAAATATTTCGGGCTTTAACCAGTGAAACAATCTATAAAAAGCTTCCGTATTTCTACTGTCACATTTTATGTAATCTCTATTCAAATCCAAGTTCTTAGCATTACCCCTAAAACCATGAAATTCAGGACCATTTTGATTGGCTCTACTGCAACATCCTCTATTTTTCATTCCTCCAATATTATATACTGGAATTATTCCAATAACAACATTTTCTGGTACCTGATTGGTTTTCAAAAGTGTTTCAGCCCATTCTATGCTCGCATCAATGCCACATGGCTCTCCTGCATGAATACCATTCTGGATTAATAATACCGTTTTTTTATGAATGGCTTCTGGGTAAAATTCTCCGCTAGAATTCATAAGGAATAAATGTAAAGGTTCGCCAGAATCCGTACTTCCAAATGAAATTAGGTCACAATTATTGTAATTAGATTTTAATTTTTGGTAGCGCTCCATTAACTCAGAATACTCAACAGACTGATTATTAGAAAACAGTGGATTAATAAATACCAACAACCAAAACCAAACAGCAAAAATGATTCTATAACTCATACAAACAGCAATGTAAAAACAAATTTAATACGATTTGCTTTTTGCACTAGATTATCAAAAAATTCTACCAAGTACTCAGCGTGGACTATAAATCCGCCTCGAACTTATAGCCCACTCCCCTTACAGAAAAGAAGTGTTTTGGTTGACGCTGATTTTGCTCAAAATATTTACGATACGCTAATATATAATTATCAATGGTCCGTGTAGAAGGGAAAACATCATACCCCCATATTTTCTGTAAAATCTCCTCTCTCGAAACCACTTTTCCTCGCTTTTCAATGAGCAGCTTTAGCAGTTTCATTTCTCGTTTTGATAAAGATTTCACCTCATTATTCCATGTGGTAATTTCAAACCGACCAAAATCAATTTTATTTCCTCCAAATTCAAACTGATTAATTTCCTCACTTTTGGTATCAGATAAAGCATGACTTCTTTTTACCAAAAGACTAACCCTAAGTAAAAATTCTTCCAGATTAAAAGGTTTCGCCATGTAATCATCAGCTCCGGTTTTTAAGCCATTAATTTTATCTTCTGCAGAGTTTTTTGCACTCAAAAACAAAATAGGAACCTGAGAATTTTCTAACCGAATAGTTTCACAAACTACATACCCATCAATTTTGGGTATCATCACGTCCAAAATTACTAATTGAAAATGGCTTGATTTAAATTTCTCTAATGCTTGCTCTCCATCTACGGCAATAGTAACATTATACCCTTCCAATTCTAAGTTTAGTTTCAATGCTTCATATAAGGATGGTTCATCCTCTACTAAAAGAATACGATCTGCCATAATAATTTTGAATTTACACAAACATAAATAGTATTTCCTTTCCCTTTCACTTACAAATCAGTATTACATAGAAGAATTTGGTTTAATTACAGAATAATGACAGAAATTGTCTTTGTGCAACCCAATTGGAACTTCTATTTTTGAAATCTTCATAATTTTTTATTGAATAAAAAAAGACCGGCAATTTCATGCTACAAACCATTGTAAAAATCTGCTTAGATAAGCATCTAAACTTTTCTGTATTTAGTAGGCCAGGCTCAGATGATTTTGAAATTATTATTGAAAACCCAGCCCAAAAAGCCCATAGTTTAAAAGGGTTCAAATTTCATCCTTTTATGGTTTCAGAGAGGACTCCATCCTTATTTATTCCGGCCGACTTTCATTTTCAATCTTCAAAATTAACTCTTCAAAATTGCCATTTAATAAACAGCCTTTCATCATCAAAAACAAAAGAGCACTTAGTAGAAATTGAGAACACAAACGAGACAGAATACAAAAAATCGCTCCTAAAAGGCATGGGCTTAATGTCGCAACTCAACATCCACAAATACGTCTATTCTCGAATAAAAACCGTTGAAAAACCTAAGGATTTAGATTTAGCTAAATATATTTTAAGATTAAGAGAATCCTATAAAAACGCCTACATCTACCTTTGTCATCATGAAATTTCTGGCACTTGGGTTGGAGCAACACCTGAAACTTTAGTTTCTTGGAGTGAAGGGCCAATTTCAACCATGTCTTTAGCCGGAACTTTGCCCAAAAACAGTAACAAACCAAATTGGAGCAATAAGGAAATAGAGGAACACAATTATGTTACGAAGTACATTGAAAAAGCTTTTACAAACTCAAATATTCCATTTCAAAAAGGGAAAACAAAAACAATTACCGCTGGGCCGGTTTACCATTTAAAAACGGAAATAAAATCTATCGGTTCTACCAGTTTTCAGAAAGCCACAAATCTTGTAAAAAGCCTTCATCCTACTCCTGCTATTTGCGGTGTTCCACTTTTAGAATCTAAGCAATTAATTACTTCTATTGAAAAACACAACCGTAATTATTACACCGGATACATAGGTTTTTTTGAGCCCAATAAAAAATTAGATTTTTTTGTAAACCTTAGATGCCTGCAAGTATTACCAAAGCATTTAGCTTTGTACCTTGGTGGAGGAATTACCCATGCCTCTGATGCAAATAAAGAATGGGATGAAACAAACTTCAAGGCTCAAACCTTGTTAAATGCATTACCAAATAATTAGGTAATCTTCAAATAAGCAGATAATCTCATTGAAAACAACTAATAAAAAGAGTGTCCAACTATTGGTAGATTCGCTTTGGAAAATTGGGCTAACCCATGTGGTCATCTCACCTGGCTCAAGAAATGCACCGTTAATCATTGGCTTTTCAGACCATGAAAAATACAACTGTTTTTCAGT
The DNA here is from genome assembly GCA_049606935.1 of Salibacteraceae bacterium. GTDB lineage: Bacteria > Bacteroidota > Bacteroidia > Flavobacteriales_G > Salibacteraceae > CAJXZP01. The sequence continues at coordinate 123,727 of JBMYWA010000001.1, read as the reverse complement.
TCCAGATGAAAGAACTGCAGGTTTTATTGCTCTAGGAATGGCTCATCAATCTCAATCTCCTGTTGCTTTAGTTTGCTCTTCTGGTTCTGCTTTGTTAAATTATTATCCTGCCATAGCGGAGGCCTTTTACAGAAAAGTTCCGCTTATAATTTTATCAGCCGACCGACCAGAACGGTTAATTGACCAAGGAGACGGGCAAACAATCAGGCAAAAAAATGTTTTTGCTAATCATATTTTATTTTCAGGCCAATTAGAAGAGGACTTAAATCCAGAAAATGAAAAATCAGTATCTCAATTAAAAGATGCATTAAGTAAGGCTATTCCCTCCCTAACAGAGAAAGGTGGCCCCATTCATTTCAACTTACCATTTGAAGAGCCTTTATACGGTTTAGAAGAGGTGGAATACACTGATTTCATTCCTTCAAATACTTATGGTGCATCGCCCATTCCGTCATTATTACTTCATGAAATTTCCGAAAAATGGAATTCATCCATTAAAATAGTTATTCTGGTTGGGCAAAAAGACCCACACCCAGGGTTTGATGAATGGTTAGAAAAAGTGGGTAATCATGCATTAATATTATCTGAAACTACATCAAACCTGAATTGCAGTAATAATATAGCTACAATTGATAGATTAATAACCAACCTTACCCCTGAAGAAAAGGAGAAATTTAAATTTGATTTATTACTCACCTTTGGAGGTAATATCGTTTCCAAAAGAATAAAAGCGCTAATAAGGTCTCACCCACCAATGCACCACTACCATATTGAGGTTACAGACTTACCACCAAATACTTACCAGTGTTTAACAGCTCATTTAAACACCTCTTTAACACAATTTGGCGAGGCTATTCTACCTTTCCTAAATCTAAAAAATTCAAGTTATGTAGGTTTTTGGAAAGAAAGAAATATGGGGCGCATATCTGGCCATCAACTTTTCGCTGAACAAACACCTTGGAGCGATTTTAAGGTTATGAGTATACTAAATCAAAAAATTCCTAGTGGTTGTATTTTTCATCTGGCAAATAGCACCTCAGTACGATATGCACAATTATTTGACTGGAAACAAAATTTAACTTTCCATGCTAACCGGGGCACTAGTGGCATTGATGGAATTGTATCCACCGCTATGGGAACGGCTATAGCTACTAGCAAACCCGTATTTCTTATTGTTGGTGATATTTCATTTTTTTATGATACTAACGCATGGTGGCACAGGCATATTCCTGTCAACCTAAAAGTGATTGTGGTCAATAATAATGGAGGTGGTATTTTCCGATTTATTGATGGGCCAAATAACAGCGGGCAATTAGAAAATCATTTTGAGACAAATCAAAAAAACAGTGTATTGCACATTGCTAAAGGTTTTGAGGTTAATTACTTTCGTGCCAATGAAGAGGAAAGTTTAAAAAGCGGTTTGGAAAGTATGATAAACACCAAAGCATCATGCATTTTGGAGGTGTTCACCCCTCAATTAGAAAATGCGGAGGTCTTGAAAAACTATTTCAAAAGCTTTACCCTTTAAAAACAATAAATTAGATTAAATATGATCACATATATAATTATTGCCATTACTGGAATATTTTCATTCATTGCGTTCAGTAACAGGGAATTGTTTAATAATTACCTTTTTGATCCTTATTTAGTTAAGCATAAAAATCAATGGTATAGAGTTTTTACCCACGCCTTTCTTCATGGTAGTTGGGGGCATTTGCTAATCAATATGTTTGTTCTTTGGCAATTTGGAACTTTTGTAGAGCATACATTTTACCAAGAATTTGGTAGCGTAGCTCCTATTTACTACTTGATTTTGTATTTCGGAGGAATTTTTACAGCATCCGTACCTTCTTTACAAAAACATGCCGACAATCCCTATTACACTTCTATTGGAGCCTCCGGGGCTGTAGCTTCCATATTATTTTCCTACATTTTAATGTTTCCTACCCATACTCTAGGATTCATGATTGTAATAAAAATACCAGCTATAGTATTTGGAGCTTTATATCTATGGTACGAAAAAAGATTGGCTGACCAAGATGTAAATGATGGAATTGGCCATGACGCCCATTACTATGGAGCACTTTTTGGAGTGGTGGCCACCATTATTTTTAAACCTTTGTTTATAATGAATTTCTTTAATCAAATTTCATACTCATTATCAACATGGCTGGGATAAACAAAGCATTATTTTTAGATCGTGATGGAGTAATTAATAAAGAAAGAGGAGAATATACTTTCAAAATTTCCGATTTTGAGATTCTTCCTTCTGTAGCTTCCACTCTTAAAATAGCCACAGACTTAGGGTATAAACTTATAATCATCACCAATCAAGGTGGCATTGCGAAAGGTTTATATACGCATGATGACGTAAACCAAGTTCATGATTTTTTATGCAGTGAATTAAAAAAAAATGAGGTGGAAATTACCGATATTTTTTATTCTCCCCATCATCAAGACTACAGCAAATCTCTGGATAGAAAACCTGGTTCCTTAATGCTGGAAAAGGCAATGGCAATTTATAATATTGATTCTTCAAAAAGTTTTATGATTGGCGATTCAGAGAGAGATGTAATTGCCAGTGAAAAGGTTGGAGTTAAAGGATTTAAAATTAAACCAAACTCAGATATTAACTTTATTATTGATCATTTAAAATGAGCGGTTACATAAGTTTAGATGGAAAGCTTCTTCCATATGACGCACCTGTATTTTCAACTAAAAATAGAGGTTTTAAATATGGTGATGCCTTATTTGAAACTATAAAATGTGTGGACGGGACCCCTTTATTTTTAGAAGCTCATTTGCAGCGTTTATATGCGGGTATGGAAGTACTTGAATTTGAATGGAGCGATCAGTTATTAAAAACGGTTTTAAATGAAGAAATAAAACGGTTGTTAATAAGAAATAGGAACAAAGATGGAGCAAGAGTTAGACTAACCATTTTTAGAAAAAATGGAGGCTATTATTCACCAGAAACCAATGATATTTCTGTTCTTTTAGAATCTCAAACGCATTCCAATAAATACGAATTAAACGAAACAGGTTTAACCTTAGGTGTTTTTGATGAAATTTTTAAACCAATTCATCCATTCAACACTTTAAAGTCGGCCAATGCATTACTTTTTGTAAAAGCAGGAATTTCAAAAAATAAAAAAGGAGTGGACGACCTTTTGATTTTAAACTCAAAAGGGCTGGTATGTGAAACTATTAGCTCCAATATTTTTATGGTTATTCACAACCGGTTAATTACTCCCCCTCTTTCTGAAGGTTGTTTACCGGGTGTAATGCGTCAAAATATTTTAGCCATAGCTCCTTCCCTTGGCCTTGAGGTTTTAGAAACTCCGGTAGGTGTTAATGCTCTAGAACAAGCAGAGGAAGTTTTTACCTCGAACGCAATAACTGGTGTAAACTGGATTATTGGCTATGAAAATAAAAGGTATTTTCACAAGGTATCCGCTAAAATTATCGATGAATTAAATCGGGCAATTGGAGTAAATTAAGTAATTAAAACCCTAATTATTTTCTACGCCAATAATTAAATTTACTGGGGGTTAATGAATCATACATTAGTTTTAAATATTAGTTTAATATTTAAATTCTTTTCCCTACTTTAGAGCCCAATATGAATTACTAATTTTACTTAATAATATTTATTTATGAAAAAACTTTTACTTTTTGCTTTATCAATGGGCTTAGGCACCCTTTCTTTTGCTCAAACCCCTGTTGGGTTAGTTTCTGTTGACAGCTATACTAAGCCTGCAGGAGTAGTAATTACCGAGCCAGATGGAAGTGGTTCAACCGAATTGGTAGTTAACATTACCAATAATGAAACGAATGGATTTGTATACCCGGGTGGTTTTACCACCTTTACTTATAGAGTAACAGTAGATGGAGTACAAATTGAAGACCCAACCACTGGGTCAATTGACTGGATTATTTTACCAAACCCAAATGATTTGGCTCCAGGTCAATCACAAACTTCCATTTTAAGTAACACTTGGGCTCCACAAGGAGAAGAGGGAACTCATGAGATTTGTGTGGATTTGGTAAATGCAGTTTTTGCTCCAGGTTCGGTAAACCCTCCTTTTGTAACCATTTCAGATGCTAACAAAGAATTGTGTGAAGATTTCACTTTTCAATGGCCGGTTGGGATTAACGACTTGGTAAATGCTGAAATTTCAAATATTAAGACTAATGGTGATTTAATGACTGTTTTTGTTAAGAATTCTGGTTCAGTAACAGAGTTGAAATTGATGAGTATTACCGGGCAAGTTGTAACGGCAATTACTTCTACTAACGGAGGCCAAGATTTCAACGAAACTTTTGACATTTCAAGTCTAACTTCAGGTGTTTACATTATTTCGGTGCAAACAGAAAACGGAACTTCTCAAGCACAAAAAGTATTTATTCAATAGTTTTAATTGAATTCAATAAAAAAGGGGAGCAAATGCTCCCCTTTTTTATTGCTTTTATGTTTAGTTCTTAATAAATATTGCCCACCTTAACCAGTCGTTGAGCATCTAAAACCATGATTTTTCTACCATTAGTTTTTATTAAATTCTCTTCTTTAAAGTCATGTAATAATCTAATTATTGTTTCTGTGGCGGTTCCAACAATATTTGCTAAATCTTCTCTTGTTAAGTTAATTTCAGCCAATTGTGAAGGGTCCTCTTCATTTATATAAATATCTTTCAACATAAGTAAAGAAACAGCTAAACGCTCTCTCACTGTTTTTTGAGCAAGATTGGTCAACAATTCGGTCATTTGTCCTAACTCATGACATGCTTCTTTTAAAAGTCGATTGCTAAAATCCTTGGATTCATCCAATAACCTTTGAAATTCAGATTTTGGAACAAAACAAACTTGAACATCCTCTAAAGCTTCGGCAGTAACCGGATATAAATCTTCACCAATCATGGCTCTATAACCTAGCAAATCACCGGGCTTGGAAATTTGAATTATTTGATCTTTACCGTCATCACCTGTTTTATACACTTTTAGCTTTCCTTTATTTACACAGAAAACGCCTAAAGGTCTAGTATCTTCATGAAAAATTATTTGGCCCTTTTTGTAGGCTGTGCAAGATTTATTGTAGTTCATATTACCCATGTTTTCTTTGCACAGGGTTCCAAACTTCGAAATATCTCTGACTTGACACTCCTCACAGGTAATACTTATTCTACGTCCTCTCATGATCGATTTATTTTCACTACAAATAAAATAATTTTAACCAATTAAAGTCATGTTTTTTCTCAATTAATTATTGTAATAATCATCCTAAAATTAAGGTCTAATTTCGTATTTTAGCCAACCTTTTATTTAAGCTATGTCATACAAAATTCTAATCACCGAAGATGATAAAGTAACCGCAATGTTTGTTCAACGAGTGGTTACTCAAATGGGGCATGAATCAGTAGGTATTGCCTATTCTGGTTTAGAAGCAATAGAATTGGTTCAAAAAAAGGAGGTTGACCTAGTTTTGATGGATATTTCTCTTCCAGGAGAATTGGATGGAATTTCTGTTACCAATCAAATAATGGAAGAACATGGTTTACCTGTGGTGTATATTACTGGAGTTTCAGATAAAAACACATTAGGTAGAGCTTTAAAAACTCATCCGTACGGATATATATCAAAACCTGTTACCGAAGGTGTGCTGCAAACAGTTATTGAATTGTCGATGCAGCGGTTCAATCTTGAAAACGAATTAATTCAAAGCCAAAACCTTCTTCAACAATTAAATTCCAACCTTGAAGAAAAAGTTAAAGAAAGAACTGCCGAAATTAAATCCAGGAATTTAGACTTAAAAAAAGAAGTAGGTAAAAGAAAAAAATCTGAGGCTCAGTTAAAGGTTTCACTGGCAAAGGAAAGAGAGTTAAATGAGTTAAAATCTAGAATTGTAAACATTATTTCTCACGAAATTAAAACTCCACTTACCAGCATTAAAAGCTCTGCCGAGCTAATTGATATTCACATTGAAAACCAATCACCTCCCGAAGCTATTAACAAGCATATAAAAAGCATTGATAAGTCGGTAAACTCCTTAACCAATATAATTAACGAAACTCTTTTAATCGGAAAAATTGAATCTGGATCTTTAAAACCAGAAATTGAACCCACCCATTTAAGAGAATTAATTTCAAGTATTGTTGACACTATTGAAACCGGAATAGGAAAAAATCACTCTATCTTGCTAGAAATTGAATCCGAGATTCCTACCTTAGTTAAAACAGACAAACGATTGTTCACACAAATATTTACTAATCTTTTAAGCAATGCGGCAAAATATTCGCCAGATGCAGAGGTTATTGAGGTAAACTTTAATATTCAAGACAATCAACTACATTTTTCAGTTATAGACTACGGCTTAGGAATCCCTGAAAAAGATCAAAAATATTTATTTGAAATGTTTCATCGTGCCTCTAATACAAACGATATTGAAGGTGTTGGTTTAGGACTTGCCATAGTTAAAAAGTCAATTGAAGAATTAAATGGAACTCTAAATTTTTCAAGTTCTGAAAATCAAGGAACCACATTTATAGTTAGTTTACCCCTACTTTAATCGCGTTTTCTGATTTGCCAAGTAATGGTACATTTGCAATGTGACTATGCAACTACCAAAGTATCTAATAATTTGTGGGTTACTTTTAAGTACTTTAATATCAAAGGCTAATAATTGCTCTAGTTTAAACCCTAGAGATACAGCTTTGGCACAAGTAGTTTACGGTAACGAATATTTATTTTCTCATATTGATAGTTTAAGCACCAAAGACTTAATAGCTTATCGCGACTCCCTTTCTCTACTTGTTCCCATACCAAAAGAGCATTTAGCACAAGTGCAGGTTTTCATAAAAATAAGAACCATGGAGTTTGAGGAGATCTATGAAACCATAGACTCTTTATTTGATCTTGCTGAAGTTCCATATCCATTAATCAATGAACTGAATAGATACCTATCAAACCACCAAAACACATTAGCCAATTTTGAATCAGAATTAATAGACACTAGTGATTACCCAGCAGATTATTATTATCATTCTTGGAACACTATTACTCCAAATCCATACAACACCACTAAATTGGCCTCTAGAGACTCTATTATTGAGCTTCAATTAATAGGTACAATAAGAAGTAAAAAATTTGTAATGCCAGTGAATGATAAACTCACTTCAAAATTTGGATGGCGAGATGGACGAATGCATAAAGGAATTGACATTGATTTACAAGTTTGGGACACCGTAGTTACCGCATTCTCTGGTATGGTAAGAGTAGCTAGAACTTATAGTGGATATGGCCGAGTGGTAGTTGTGAGACATTTTAACGGACTAGAAACACTGTATGCACACTTGCATAGAATAAAGGTTAAACCAGGACAGATTGTTACAGCTGGTGAATTGATTGGTTTAGGAGGTAGTTCGGGCCATTCAACAGGTAGTCACTTGCATTGGGAAGTTAGATTTAAGGGCTACCCCATCAACCCTTTAAATTTTGTAGACTACTCTACTCAATCGTTAATTAATAACACCCTAGTTCTACATAAAACAAAAAATGGATTTGCAGGATACCCAAAAGGAAGTGTATTCTATGTAGTGCAAAATGGAGATTATTTGTATAAAATTGCAGCAAATTATGGAACTACAATTAGCAAAATTTGCAAACTGAATGGAATTAATAGAAATTCACGTTTATCTGTAGGACAAAAGTTACGAGTAATATGAATTTACCTTCGTTTGATTTCACGAATTGGAGAGAACATCCATCGGATAATAGATACACCGTATTTTTTTTTAAATCTGAGTTAGAAAGTAATTTTTTCAAACAACTTTTAGAGAAACATAATTATTGGTTTGAATACAATTATGATAATACTGAACCAACCTACCATTACTTTTTTGCCGTTAATAAAGTTAACGAGAAAGATATCATTAAATTAAATCATTTAAGTATTGGAGAGTTTCGAAAGCCTTTTCTTCAATTCCCAATTTTAAGATACGGACTTGTAATATTTATGGTTATAATTCTTACTATAGCTATCATAGGATACTTAAAAACTCAATAAAATGAAAATCCAGTACCTTTTATTACTAATTATATGCTGTTCGGGGCTATCTCTATTTTCGCAAAGTAAAGGTTACAAGGGTGGGTTTCAGTTTAAACCCATGTTAGGAAGTGGGGTTTTCAGTAACGATGCTATTTCAGATAAAACAGATTCTGTGGTCATTGCAATTAAACAAGAATTTGGATATTCTTTTGGAATGACCATAAGGAAAGAGTTTACCTCCGTTCTTGCTGTAGAAACAGGCTTACGCTTTACCCAAAGAAACTATACAGCAAACATTGATAGCGTATTTAGTGGTTATACAAGTAATTTGAATTATAGAATGATTGGCTATGAAATTCCATTTAAGGCCATGGTAAGATTAAAAGGGTCGGATAATTCGTATTTTAATGTGGCTTTGGGAGGTCAATTAGATCTCTATCCAAGCGATGTAAGTACCTACAATTACGAATGGAAAATGGAACTAATTCGAAAAAGCTGGGTAAGCGGTTCCTTTTTAGCAAATGTAGGATGGGAAATCCATCCAGTAAATAAAGGAACATTTTATTTTGGTCTAGCTTATAATCAACCCTTTACCAGTCCTTTTACAGCGCTTTTTGGTGGAATTAATGACTCTTATGCAGCGATGTCAATTCCCCAAAATGGAACATTTTTTAGTTTAGACTTCCGATATTATTTTGAAGATAAAAACGACACCCCAAGAAGATAAATACCTTAAATGAGTTTCCAATAAGAGGTTTTGATAATTTGAATTAAAATAAAGTGCTTTTTATCATAAAAGAATATCTTTGCTAGCTAATTAAAATTGATATGGGAAACAATCTTTTAAAAGGAAAAAGAGGAATCATTTTCGGTGCTCTTGATGAAAATTCAATTGCGTGGAAAACAGCTATTAAAGCGCATGAAGAGGGTGCTACGTTTGTTTTAACTAACGCTCCAATTGCCTTAAGAATGGGAGCTTTAAACCAATTAGCAAAAGACACAAATTCTGAAATTATTCCAGCAGATGCTACGAGTAACGAAGACCTTGAAAGCTTAATTTCGCAAGCCGTAGAAATTCTTGGAGGACCTTTAGATTTCATTTTACATTCTATAGGAATGTCACCAAATGTTAGAAAAGGAAAGAAATATACCGACCTAAATCACGATTGGTTCCATAAAACCTTAGATGTTTCGGCAATGTCTTTACATAGAGTATTGCAAACTGCTTATAAAATGGATGCTATGGCAGAATGGGGCTCAATTATTAGCTTGTCATTTGTGGCTGCACAAAGAGCATTTCCAGGCTACAACGATATGGCAGATGCGAAATCTTTAATGGAATCAATTACTAGAAACTTTGGTTATCAGTATGGTAATTCTAAAAAGGTTCGTGTAAATACTATCTCTCAATCTCCTACGCTTACCACTGCAGGAAAAGGTGTTGGTGGCTTTGACTCATTTATCAATTTTGCAGAGGATATTTCTCCTTTAGGAAATGCATCTGCAGACCAATGTGCAGACTATACAGTGATGATGTTCTCGGATTATACCAGAATGGTTACTATGCAAAACTTATTTCATGATGGAGGTTTCTCTTTTACTGGAATTAGTGAAAAAGTAATGGAAAAGTACGGAATGTAATTCCCTCTATTATATAATGTTTTTAAGGGTGGTTCTTCCACCCTTTTTTTATGCATTTTTGAATTATGAATAAATTAAAGGTATTCTACAAATATTTCATGCACCAGTTAACCGCAAACAACAGGCATGGTATTCATTCTCCCTTTGTTTATAATTTTCTAGAGCAAGTGGTTTATCTCGATAAGGAAAAATCAAAATTTGATAAATTACACCTACTTCGAAAGTCTTTACTTAATGATTCAAGAACCATTCAAATCACCGATCTAGGAGCTGGTTCACATATCAATTCTAGCCCTAGCCGCAAAGTTAGCGACATAGCAAAAAATAGTTCTAAACGGGCCAAATATGGCAGGCTGTTTTATAGAATGATTAAATATTTTGAAATTGAAGATGTAATTGAGCTGGGCACTTCATTAGGCTTAAGTACAATTTATTTTTCTAAAGCTAACCCCAAAAATGTTTTCACCCTTGAAGGTTGCCCAGAGACTTTAAAAATTGCCCAAGAAAACTTTAAACTGCTTGGCCTAAATAATATTAAAACTCTTCTTGGTGATTTTAAATTAAATCTAGTACCAGTACTTAGTAAGGCTAATCACCCTAATATTATATTTTTTGATGGTAACCATCAAGAAGAACCTACTTTGAAATACTTTGAAGAGGCGCTTAAATACAAATCAGCCAAATCAATTTTCATTTTTGACGATATTCATTGGTCTGAAGGAATGACTTCTGCTTGGAACAAAATAAAAGGCCACCCCGAAACGGTAGTGACCTTAGATTTATTTTTTTTAGGAATAGTATTTTTTGATTCGAGATTATCCTCTCAGCACTTTAAAATAAAGTTTTAGTTCTTCTTCCCTTCGGCTTCTAACCTCTTTTCATACTTTTCTATAAAGTCTTCTAATTGGTCTGTATTTAGTTTTTTTGCAATTATCACCTTATTCTCATCTAATAAATAAAGTTGCGGAGTAGAGTATATATCCCAATAATCTCTAAAATTTAAACTATTCAATGTTGTTTTTCCTTGTAGTATGTACTCTTGAGCGTTTTTGTTTACTTCCGGATTATCTGATACATCCGTCCAAGTGTACCCTTGTTCTTTAATAAACGCTGGCCAATCTTTATTATCAAATTCAGTACTTACAGAGTATACCTCCACACCATTGGCTTTATTACTTTCATAAAACTCCTTAAGTTTTGGCATCTCCTTTTTACAATGCCCGCAATTAGGGTCCCAAAAAATTAATACCGTATATTTTGCTTTTAAATCATGCAATGATTTCCAATTGGAGTCAACGTCCATTAAAGTAATATTATCGGCAGTTGTGCCTACCGTCAAATTCTTTCTGGTATTGTATAATTTTAAAATGTCGGTTAGCTGTTCATCACTTAACCACCATGCTTTTCCTTTAGAATAATAGTTCTCTGCAATACACACAAACACCGCATCCATTCCCATAATTTCAGATTTTTCAAACTTATTGGTGGAATACTGAATAATGTATTTATACATTAAACTCGAGTCGGATACCTGTGAAGTAAGGAAATTAATTGCATTACAAATAGAATCAGGTGTTTGAGCTGTTAATTTTGTTAAATATGTTTCAATCTTTACATTAATAACCGGTGTTCTAATCAATCTATCATCGTTCAAGTCTACATTGTCAAAATAGTGATCATGGTAATAGTTAAACCTTTTGGCATCATCTCTTGACCCATCTTCTTTTTCAAACTCAGGAACATTAATTTCATCAGACGAACTCAAAACTTTTGCGGCAAATAAATGTGCATTTTTCTTTAAGTAATTCGCCTTAAATTTCTCAGCCTTTTTTTGTTCTTCCGTAATTTTTAGATCCAATTTTTCTAAATCGGCCCCCTCTACATTCTTTTGATTATTCAAATTGGTCAAAGTAGATTGCACTTCGGTAACAAATTTCAAATATTCATAAAATGCTTTGTTTTCCTCGGATACCTTAACCATCATATTCCCTTCCGGATTGATTAATTTAGTTTCCATTTCAATATTGGTTTCGTTAACAACCACTTGAAAATAGGTTTTGTTATCTGGGTAAATCAAGGCATAAATTCCTCCTGGTTTGGTATCCTCACCAATAAACTTTGCTACTCCATTCGCGTCAACATCAGCCGTATCATTGTAATAAAGCTTTCCACCAAAGTAATTGGCCAGATACACTGTGGTATCTGAAAGACCATCAATTTTAAAAGTGAAATTATGTTGGGCATGAACTCCACTAAAAAGGGAAATTGCAAAAAGAGAAAAAAGTATTTTCTTCATGTGTTTGATTTTTTAATAATAGGTTACAAACTTAATTTGTTTGATGTAATGACCTCAAAAATGATAATAAAATGCCTGTAAATATTGGCTTAACAAATCTTTAACAGCCATTAATAAGTTAAAAAAGACAAATATTTTGTCTGTGTAACTTTTATAACAATTTTGACGTCTTTGGAATGGTATATTTGTTTTATCTCGCTATGAATACGTTACAAGAATTTAACTTTCTATAAAATGAAAAAGCTACTTTATTTCTCTTTTCTTTTTTTAATAATCAGCATTTCAAGTTGTAATACTACTGAATCAGAACCTTGCCCTGTAGTAAAGGAACCTTTTTCTCTAGCTATCAACCAAAAATATAATTCGCAAGAGCTTATGTATTTTGAGAACTATAAAAGCATTCAAGGCAACGATATGTGGTTCACAAAAAGTAAATTTTATTTATCAAATGTAGTTGCTGTAAAATCAAATGGAGATAAAAAATTAATCGCAGATATTGTGCTTTTAGATTACTCTCTCGACTCTGCCGCAAATCAAATAAGTGGAAATATTGAACAAGGAGATTATGTAGGAATTGAATTTGATTTAGGAGTTCGAGAAGACTATAATAGTACCGACCCCGCCACCTTCGCAATAGATCATCCGTTAAGTATTACTAAAAACATGTATTGGGGGTGGGCAAGTATGTACATTTTTGCAAAATTAGAAGGCTTTGAAGTTCATAATAACGATACCAACAGTTTTGTTATACATACCGGAACTCAAGATTTGTACAGACCCAATGTTAAAGTAAATTTTGATTTTGTGGTATCTACTGGTGGTTCTGAAGCTTCGATAGATTTAGATATTTATGATGTTCTTTATCAGTCTAACTATACTTTTGATTTATATAATGATGGCCAAACCCATACTCTTGACAATTTACAGTTGGCTATTCACTACATGGATAACTTTACGAATGGCTTCAGTAAATGATTAAATGCTTCTGGTTTATACTACTCACTATAGTATTGGGAAGTTGTGTACCTAATGATAAACCTAAAGAGTTTGTAGTTCCTGAAGGTTTTGAACCTCTTAATTACCCAGAAGACAATCCGTTTTCAAGAGTTAAAGCAAAACTTGGTGAAAGGTTGTTTTTTGATACTAGATTAAGTAAAAATGGTAATGTTTCTTGCGCATCATGCCATAATCCTAAATTAGCATTTGCAGATTCTCTACCTCTAAGTTTTGGCACAAATGACTCCTTAGGCTTTAGAAATACACCTTCTATTATCAATGCTGCTTATAAGACTTTATTCCATATGGATGGAGGTGTAAGAAGCTTGGAGTTACAGGTTTTAGCACCTATAATAGATACGAACGAATTGGGTCAAAACTTTGACTCCATTTTAACTTATTTAAAATCCGATTCTATTTACCTTAAATTGTTTGAAGAATCTTTTGATACCATACCAACAATATTTGGATTAACCAGAGCCATTGCCACTTATGAGAGAAGTTTAATTTATGGCGAATCTGCATTTGATCGTTATTTAAATGGAGACTCCTCTGCTTTAAGCAATCATGAGAAAAAGGGATGGGAACTATTCTCCTCTAAAAAATTAAATTGCATTTCTTGTCACTCCGGCAGGCTTTTGACAAATTACACCTTTCAAAACATAGGAATAGCATACCAATTTGCAGATACAGGAAGAGCTAGGGTAACTAGGAAAAAAGAAGATGTCGGAAAGTTTGCTGTTCCTTCATTAAGAAATGTAGCCATAACCGCTCCTTACATGCACGATGGCTCCATTTCTAGTTTGGATTCAGTTCTTGTGTTTTTTTCAAAAGGTGGAGGACCTCACCCTAATAAAAGCCAATTGTTAAAGCCTTTTGAGTTAAGCAACTCCGAAAAAAACTACCTAAAAGCATTTTTTTCTAGTCTTACAGATGATAAATTCGTAAAAAAGTAAGGCATAAAAAAAGCCTTTCCATTTGGAAAGGCTTTAGATATAAAGAAGTATATACTTATGCTTTTTTTACGTTCACAGCGTTTAATCCTTTTCTACCTTCAGTTAATTCGAATTCAACATCGTCATCTTCTCTGACTTCATCGATTAAACCTGATACGTGTACGAAATATTCTTTTTTAGATTCTTCGTCTACAATGAAACCAAATCCTTTGGTGTCATTGAAAAATTTTACTTTTCCTTTGTTCATTACAATTGTATTAAAAAACGCAAATTTAAACTTTAAATCTACTTATTAGCTTTTTTTATTTTACAATTATTAAAATAAATTAAATTTTTATTTTTTTTAATCTTAGCACTTTGTTCGTTAAGCCCCGTTTTATCTATGGGTTTGAGTCATATCATCCGCAACTACAAGAATGTAATCACCCATATTTTTATACTCTTCTTTAAATTCCAAATTACCTGAAGCGGTAACGGAGCAAATAGTTTTAATATCCAACTTTGCATTCCATTTTGATAAATACCAATATATACCTCCGTAATAAGAAGAATGAAAGTCACCCTGATAATGAATAAATGGAGTCTTTTTCTCTATGTTTTCTAAAATGAAATGCGCCATCGTTGCATCTTTAACAGATTGTGCTTTTGCCATTTTCAAGGCTCCTGGCCCACCCTTTCCATGTCCAAAATCCATTTCCATCATTCTTTTAACACTTGGATTGTTGGTGTCAAATTCGACAGGCAGTGGCATAATTAACCTTTTAGCATCCTCAGATAGTTCATCTAGACCTTCAAATCCCTTTTTATTTACCACAGCAGCATACCTCCTTGGTATATTTGTGGCAATCATTTGCAACTCATTTTTACGTGCAAATTCTAAAAGTGGTCTATAATCTGTTTGATAGTTATCCCATAATCGAGCTTCTTTTTCAAAGTCTTTCTTTCTAATAATTTCATCAAAATATTCGTTGATTAATAATTGATTATCTGATTCAAACATTTCAGCACCAAGAGTTAATTTTCCTGTATTATTAAAAATAGCTTGGGTGGTTTTTAATTGTACCCAATGACATATTGGGTCGGTATGCTGTTCACCAAACAATATAACATCTGATTTGCTTAGTTTTTTAGACATTTCTGCAATCGTCACCTCTTTACCTTCTTTAGTAAATATTTTAAATGCCGTTTGAGAAAAAACGGTTAAAGAACTTACCAAAAGAGCTGCTAGTACAATCCATTTGTTATTCATGATAGAAATTTTTATTTGTGTGTTTGTGTGTTTGTGTGTTTGTGTGTTTGTAAAAAATGAAATACTACGAAAATATCTTTACCAAACCGTAAAGCGCAAGTGCAAGGAAAATTACGATTATGGTTACTTTGTTGTTTTTCATCTTACCTATTTTTTAGATTTTTTCTTCTTTTTATTTTTCTTTTTAGAAGGTTCTGCATCTTCCTTTTGAGGTTTGGGCAACCTTGGGAAAATGTTATTTTCCAAGTTAATATCGGCCATCATTAACTGAGGATCGATTTCTACTTTTAAAACATTAGAGAATTCTACCCCTAAATCGAACGAATAATTAGGGTTTACCCAAGCCCAATCCGTAAGAGTTTGGCCCGTAAATTCTTTTTCTCCTCTCATTTGCCTCAAAGGAATATAGTATTGTTGAGTTTCTCCTGATTTTAATGTTACCATAACTTCAATTGGCATTGGAAAATCGCCTTCACGTGCCAGATTCAAAATTGCTTTTCCATCTTTATTTATAACATTTACGCTATAGTCAATACGATGAAGGGTATTTACCCAATGTTCAAAAAACCAATCCAATTCCATGTCTGATTCCAATTCCATAATTCGTAACAAATCGCTCGGAGTAGGATGTTTAAATTTCCATTCTTCAAAATACCTTAATACTCCTCTGTAGTAGGTCTCATCTCCAACAATGTACCTTAACATATTTTGCGTTATTGCACCCTTTGAATATGCGCTAATGCTATACACTCTATTAAAATTGTACAAATCACCTGGAGTAGCCAATGGTTCATCTTTATGCCCCCATTTGTTTGCCAAAGCCCTATAAGAATCATAAGAATGTTTTAAAAAACCATTTCCATTTAAACTATCTAATTTATCCATCGCATATTCTTCTGCGTAGGTGGTCATTCCTTCATCCATCCACGGATAACGGTATTCATTGGTTCCTAAAACACCATAATACCAGTTATGAATACTCTCATGGGTAATTAGCCCAACCATTCCGTGTCTAGTACCATGCCCAACAACCATAGTACACATGGGGTACTCCATTCCTCCATCTCCTCCTTGAATTACAGAAAAATCTGAGTAAGGATATCTTCCAAAAGTCTTATTTGTTATTTTAAACATCTTTACAACGTCCGACTGAATATCTTTCCATTGGGCGGCTAATGTATCGGTTTGGTAAAAGAAATGTAACTTCAAACTATCGTCTACTTTAACGATATCATGCTCATAATCAGGATCTGCAGCCCATCCAAAATCATGTACATTATCCGCTTTAAAATTCCATGTCAATTTTGGAGTATTAGCACTAACATCGCTATAACCATGACCTACTTCATCCGGATTTTGAATCACTCCGGTACCGGCAACAACATAATTTGAGTCCAAGGTAATAGAAACATCAAAGCTTCCCCAAACCCCATAAAACTCTCTACCTACGTATTCATTTGCATGCCAACCATCCTTATCGTATTCTGCCATTTTAGGATACCATTGGGTCATGGTATAATCAATACCCTCTGAATTATTTCTTCCTGATCTTCTGATTTGCTGAGGAACTTGTGCTACAAAATCCATATCCAATTTAACCGTTTCACCCGGAGCAATGGCATTTGGTAAAATAGCCGTCAAAATTGTTCCTTCCACTGAAAAGGAGATCTCTTCTCCATTAAGAGTTAATTTTTTAATATCCTGAAACCCTTGTTCTTCTGCTGTTAATAATGAAATTCGGTCTTTTACTCTTCGATCTGGGTCAGAAATAGTTCTACTTCGTACATCCATCATACTTCCGGGTTGAAACGCATTAAAGTACAAATGGTAGTACACCTTATTAATTTGATTAGGTGAATTGTTCGTGTACAAAAGTTCTTGATGCCCTGTAATTTGATGGTTATTTGTATTCAGTTCTACATCCATTTTGTATGCCACTTTTTGCTGCCAATAATCTTGTGAAATGGCTACTTGAATAGTACCTAGTACCGTCAAAAAAGCTAAAAAAACTTTATTCATATTAATCCGTATTTTCTTGGGTGCCGAAGATAAAATTTCTGCCCATTTAATTTTAACTAGAACTAAAAAGAAAACAAAAACATTGCCAACTAGGTTGGCCTTGAAATACCGTAAATCAATTCATCTAAATACTTACCATTTTTAAAAAATGTATTTTTTAAATGTGCTTCTAATTCAAAACCAGATTTTTCAAGAACTCTTTGAGATGCCTTGTTTGAACCATAAGGTCGGGCAAATATTCTATTTATGTCGAACGTTTTAAACCCGTAATCTACCATTTGAAGAATAGCTTTTGAAATGATTCCATTTCCCCAAAATGGTTCGGCTAACCAATATCCTAGCTCCATGTTTTTGCAATAAACATCTGGTTGACTATGAATGCCAATACCACCAACAGCTTCGTTATTAATGGTAATAGCAAAAACCTGAATGGGTGTATG
Source organism: Salibacteraceae bacterium (assembly GCA_049606935.1). Lineage (GTDB taxonomy): Bacteria > Bacteroidota > Bacteroidia > Flavobacteriales_G > Salibacteraceae > CAJXZP01. Next base: position 106,089 of record JBMYWA010000001.1, on the reverse strand, counting down.
AGATTTGGCCATTTCAATAAACTTATTTGCATGTTCTATGGTATATGGATGCGGAAATTGGTTGGTTAAATTACTCGCAATTTTAGGGTTATTAGCATATTTAGCTAAACTTTCATTATCTCCCCCTCTCCATTCTCTTAGCTTAAATTCCATTTTTTCAAATTTCCTCAAAAATATAGCTTTGATAGCTTCCTTTACATTATAAGTATTGATTGAACTAAAAATAGTGGATATACGCTTTAATAATCATTGTTCTGTTTTACTTTTGAAGTATAGATTTGTGATTATATGAGTAACAAAGTATCTAAACGAGTAGAGAATCTAAGTGAATCTCAAACCCTTGCAATGGCTGCAAAAAGCCGTGAATTAAAAGCACAAGGAATTGATATTATCAGTTTAAGTTTAGGTGAGCCAGATTTTGACACACCTGACTTTATTAAAGATGCCGCAAAACAAGCTATTGATGATAATTTCACCCATTATCCACCTGTTACAGGTTACTTAGATGTAAGAGAAGCTATTTCTGAAAAATTTAAAAGAGATAACAGTCTAGATTACTCACCCGACCATATTATTGTTAGTACTGGGGCAAAACAATCATTAATGAATGTGGTTCTTAGCTTGGTAAATCCTGGCGAAGAAATTTTGCTTCCAGCACCATATTGGGTTAGCTACCATGCAATGGCAGAAGTAGCTGAAGCCAAACCGGTAATAATTCCAACTACTATCGACTCTGATTTCAAAATCACTCCGGAGCAATTAAAGACTAATCTTACGGAAAACACTAAGATGATGATTTTTAGCTCTCCTTGCAATCCGAGTGGGAGTGTGTATACACTGGAAGAATTAGAAGCTTTAGCCGATGTAGTAAAAGACAGGGAAGACTTCTATATTATTTCAGATGAAATTTACGAGCATATAAACTTCACTGGACAACATGCAAGCATTGGTACTATTAAGTCTGTAAAAGACAAAGTTATTACCGTAAATGGTGTAGCTAAAGGATTTGCAATGACTGGCTGGAGAATTGGTTATATAGGAGCTCCGCAATGGATTGTAAAGGCTGCCGCAAAAATTCAAGGACAGTTTACTTCAGGAGCCAACACCATTGCACAAAAAGCCGCTAAAGCAGCTGTTTTAGCCAATCCATCTGTTACCAAACAGATGAAAGAGACTTTTTTAAAAAGAAGAGAACTTATTTTAAGTGAACTTGGGAAAATTGAAGGGTTTAAATTAAATGTTCCGCAAGGGGCGTTTTATGTATTTCCAGACATCTCCTATTTCTTTGGAAAATCAACAGAAAATTTCCAAATTAACAATGCTTCTGATTTTTGTCTCTATCTTTTAAACGAGGCAAAAGTTGCCATGGTTACCGGTGAAGCATTTGGAAATCCAAACTGCGTTCGTTTAAGTTATGCAACCAGTGATGAAGTATTACTGGAAGCCGTAAACCGAATAAAAGTGGCACTCAATAAAATTCAATAGGTGAATCAGCATTTAATAAACAGAGTATTTGACATATTTCCGAAGCTAAACGCGCTTGTTATTGGTGATGTAATGATTGATGCCTACCTATTTGGTGTTGTTGATCGCGTTTCTCCCGAAGCTCCTGTTCCGGTAGTTTCAGTTAATGGAAAAGAAAATCGTTTGGGAGGTGCGGCTAACGTTGCCTTGAATATAAAGGCTTTAGGAGCAAATCCCATTTTATGTTGTGTAGTTGGAAATGATGAAAATGCAAACGTTTTCAACAAATTAATGGACGATAATGGTTTAGCAAAGGATGGTATTTTTGTGGACGAGTCAAGACCAACCACAGTAAAAACAAGAGTAATTAGTCAGCAGCAGCAAATGTTACGTATTGACGAAGAAAACTCTTCTGTTTTATCAGAATCCAATACTAGAAGAATTACCGATGGAATTTTAAATATTTTAAAAATCCATCAAATAGATGTCGTTATATTCGAAGACTATGATAAGGGCTTAATTTCCCCGACAATGATTAATGAAATTGTGGAGAAAGCAAACAAACTTAATATTCCAATAACTGTTGATCCTAAAAAAAGAAATTTTACAGATTATAAAAACGTGACGTTATTTAAACCCAACTTGAAAGAAATGAGAGAAGGGTTAAATATTGAAATAGACCCGCTTAATATTAATAGTTTAGAAAAAGGTTTTGAGCACTTACAAAAAACTATTCACTGTACAAACGCTTTAATTACCCTTTCTGAACATGGTATGTTTATTACCGATGGCCTAAACAAGGAAATTGTACCTGCTCATGTTAGAAATATTGCAGACGTTTCGGGAGCTGGCGACACGGTTGTTTCGGTAGCTTCATTAAGCTTAGCGGCTGGTATGGATGCTGTTTTCGCTACTAAATTAGCCAATTTAGCAGGCGGATTAGTGTGCGAGAAAGTTGGGGTAATACCTATTGATGGAGAAACATTGAAAGCCGAAGCTTTAAGAATTTCTTAAACGCAGAAAAAGTTCCACCTCCCGGTGAAACTCATTCTTTCTTTACCCTGCTACGAGAATTTTTAATTTTATAATCAGAGGAAACGAGAGATGGGGGTCTCTCATTTCCTACTTTACTATCAACTCATTTAACTGAGTTAGCTTATTGCTGTTAATTAAGTTTTTTCCTTTATAAATTTGAATAATATATGCTCCTTTTGGCAAATTATTTAAATTAAAATCATGGGTTGATTTAGCCGATTCATATACGGATTCACCCATTTGGTTAACCACAACTACATTTAGATTTGGTTTGGTGATTTCACTTTTATTGGTTTTTTGGTTATCTAGATCAATAGTTTCTCCATTGTTAGTTAAGAAATTAGAATAAGTTGTGTTTTCACTAATATCAACTATCTCTATTGTATTTGATGTGTTGGATATTTCACTATTCAATGTCTTTCCAATTACATGGGAAGAGTAAACTGTAAACATGGAGAAAAGTGCGATTAAAATAAGCGTGTATTTGGTTTTGTCTATCATAACGGTTGGTTTTAAAGTGATACATTGATTGTTTGACATAACAAACCTAGGCCTACTTAACAGTATGAAAAACCACTTTTTATACGAGTTGCATTATGGAATATTTGAAATGCATTTTAACCATTTTAAAATGCAAAAGCAGCTAAAGAAACAAATAGATTCTAATAAGGATCTACATCAATTAGAATCTGTACGGGTCTGTATTCTTTGTTTTGACGGAACGAGTAAATACTATCGGTAACAATATCTTTTACAGATTTAATAGATGCCACATCCTCTACCTTTAAAAATATTTGGTTGATGTACTTGTTTCTAACTCTAGGTACACCAGGAAATTCTGGCCCCAAAACTCTACTTCCAAAAGAGGACTTTAAAACATCAGCAAACATTTGAGCTGAATCAACCAATTTGTCTTTGTTGGCATGTTTTAATACCACCTTAATCAGTTTATGAAATGGCGGGTATTCAAATTCTTTTCTAAGCTCTAACTCTCTTTCATACATGCCAAAGTAATCTCCTTTAATTACTTGCTGAATAATTGGATGATCAGGCTGATACGTTTGAATTACCACAAGTCCTTGTTTAGTGTTCCGACCGGCTCTTCCAGCTACTTGCGACATAAGTTGATAACTTCGTTCATGTGCTCTGAAATCTTGAAAATTCAGACTTTGATCTGCATTCAACACTCCCACCAGGCTTACATTTTCAAAATCTAACCCCTTAGTAACCATCTGGGTACCCACTAAAATATCAATCTTTTTATCCTCAAAATCAGTAATAATGTTTTGATATGCATTTTTAGATCTCGTAGTTTCTAAATCCATCCGCGCCACTTTAGCTTCTGGATAGATTAAGGACATATCTTCTTCTATCTTTTCAGTACCAAAACCACTTAATTCCACTTCATGAGAACCACAAGCTTCACATTTTTTTACAATATGTCTTTCAAAGCCACAGTAATGACATTTTAATCTATGTAAATATTTATGATAAGTTAACCCCACATCACATCTGGTGCAATAAGGTGTCCAACCACAACTTTGACAAATAATGTAAGGAGAAAAACCTCTTCTATTTTGAAACAAAATAACCTGCTCTTTTCTATCCAATGCGGCCTTAATCTCTTCCATTAATTGAAAGGAAAAATGCCCATGCATCTTTTTCATTTTCTGGGCTCTTGCCAAATCAGAAACTACAATTTTTGGCATTTGAACACCACCAAATCGTTCACTGATACTCACTAATCCGTATTTACCAGATTTGGCATTATTCATGGTTTCAATAGCTGGAGTGGCTGATCCCATTAACACCTTTGCTTCAAACATATTGGCTAATACCACTGCCGAATCGCGTGCATTATATCTTGGTGAAGGTTCAAATTGTTTGAAACTGGAGTCATGTTCTTCATCAATAACTACTAGCCCCAAGTTATCAAAGGGCAAGAACAAAGCCGAACGAGCTCCTAGAATAATATCATAGCTTTCGCTACTAAGTTGCTTATTCCAAATTTCAACACGTTCATTTTGATTAAATCGAGAATGATAAACACCCACTCTATCTCCAAAATACCTTCTTAACCTATTTATTATCTGGGTAGTTAGTGCAATTTCAGGTAGAAGATACAGTACCCTTTTACCCTGGTTAATAGTTTCTTCTATTAGTTTTGTATAAATTTCCGTTTTACCCGATGAAGTAACTCCGTGAAGCAATACCACTCTTTTAGATTCAAATTGCTTTTTAATATCTAAGAATGCTTCCTCCTGCCTTTCACTCAGCTTAAACTCTTTATTTTCCTGGTTAGTAAAATTCCCTAATCTACCTATGGTAATTTCATTCACCTTAAAAACTTCTTTTTTTACCAGTGCATTTAATTGACTAGAAGCCGCATCACTTGCTTGTAGCAAAACCTTTTGCTTTACTGGAACTTGATTTCCACTAAACATCTGGCTCAGTTCAATGTATTTCATCAATATAGCCAGTTGTTTTGGTGCTTTCATTAAAGAATCAAAGAGACCTTTTAATTTTTCCTCTTCTTGATAGGTTGCTTTTAAAGTGACGTATTTTTCTTTTTTGGGTTTAAATTTTGATTTAATCTCTTCCAGTACAACAATGACGTTACGCTCTAACATCATTTTTACAATTGGATATACCGTTTTTCTGTTTAATATTTTTGATATTTCATCCAAAGACAATACCTGACTAATTTCCAAGGCCTCATAAATCAGGAATTCATCATCCGTTAAGATGCTTTCTTCAATTTCAATTTCATTATTAAGTAATACTTGTGTTTCACTACTTAGTTTTAATCCACTAGGTAAAGCCGCGCTCATAACATCACCTGGGTGACACATGTAATAAGTCTTAATCCAGTCCCATAATTTTAACTGGTTTAGGTTAACCACAGGCTTCTCATCTAAAACCATTTGAATGTCCTTAGCCTGATATGCTTTTGGGGCCACAGTATGAATATTCTGGATAATAGCGCTATACAGTTTGGATTTTCCAAATTGTACTACCACTCTATAACCAATTCCAATTTGTTCATTTAACTCTTCTGGAACTCGATAAGTGTACAGATTTGGAACACCCAAGGGCAGAATTACATCTATATATGAATGATTAAATAACAACAACAATAAAAATAAATGGAAATTAAAAGGGGGGCTTACTTTCTAAAAAAATTAAGAATAAAAGAAGGAAGTAATTTTATGGCTAATCCTTCCGCAAAACTTTGACTTTCAGTAATTAGGGTTTCCTTAATGTTTTCAGGACTTAGATTTGATTGCAGTTGAATTAAACTAGATTGAAATTCTAGTTTTTTCAACTCTTTTAAATAGCGCTTTTGAAGCTTTAAGTTATTTAAATCCTCCAGAGTTTTAACCTCAGCAATTAGCTTGATATTTTTTTTTTTCATACTCTAAACGTTTTCCGAATTTAATTCGTTTTCTGTCTCATTTTCCAAGCCTAGATCATAACTGGTTTCTTCAATAGTTTCGGTAAGTGCAGCAATAATTGGATCAACAATCCATTTAACACGATTCAACCAAACTACCCAACCTCCAATACCATAAATAAGAGCTACAATGAGAAACCCAACAGATATGTGTTCAAACAATTCTCCAATAAATTGAGCCAAGGCTAGGCTAGAAAAGAAAACCATCATAAATGCGGTAAAACCAACAATGGCATTTGATATACTCTTGGTTAAGAGAGTTACTAACTTATCAAACGCAACTATTTGGTAATAATCTAAATGGGCATTAATAACCTCAATTAGCTTATTTGCAGACTCTCTAATGGAATCGGATATTTTTACAAAAGACATTAGCTAAAGTATAATAGATATCTACTTATGCCGAAGCATTTTCTACTTTGCTTTTAAATTCTTTAGCTGAATCTGCCAAATTGTTTTTCAACTCTTGTGCCTTCTCATCCATTCCTGATTCTTTAACCTTGGCTCTTAACTCATCGGTTAAATCAGACATTTTAGATTTAAGCTTTTCAATTTCCACTTGATATTGCTTATCTATTTCGTCTCCAAGGTCAGCCGCTTTATTCTTAATATTTTCTCTTGTTTTTTCACCCATTTCTGGCGCAAAAAGTACTCCAGCAACTACTCCTGCTGCGAACCCTGCTGTAAGGGTAACCAATAATTTACTCATATCATTCATGACTATGCGTTTTATGTTTCACTAACAAATTTACGATTTTAATACGAGGTGTGTTTCATAAATTGTTCTTCATAAATTTGTATGTATAAAAAAACTCAAGCATCCATATTTTGCCATGCAATTAGAATATTTTTGTAGAGATTAAATTATTACAGCATGTTATCATTTACCGAAGAGAATTATTTGAAGACCATTTTTTCTCTAATTGAAAATAATAAGGGGACAGCATCAACCAACGAAATTGCTGAAAAGATTAACACCAAAGCCCCTACGGTAACAGATATGCTTAAACGTTTGTCTACGAAAAAGCTCATTATTTATAAACCTTACCAAGGTGTGTTTTTTACTGATGAAGGGCTGGCCATTGCACTCAATTTGGTAAGAAAGCATAGAATATGGGAAACCTTTTTGGTTAAAAAATTAGGTTTTGGTTGGGGTGAAGTACATGAAATAGCTGAAGAGCTTGAACACGTGCAAAGTACCGAATTAATTAATAAACTGGATGAATTCTTAGGATACCCAAAATTTGACCCACATGGAGATCCAATACCAGACAGTGAAGGAAGACTAGAATTTCATAAAGACGTAACCATTGCAAATTTGGGGTTGAATCACTTTGGTTTAATAGTAGGACTTAAAGATACTTCTAAAGATTTTTTAAACTATTTAGTTAAATCCGGTCTTACATTAGGCCAATCGGTAGGAATAAAAGATATTAATGAATTTGATCAAAGTATTGACATTATTATTGGATCAACAAGTCCGTTAACGGTATCCAATACGGTAGCTCAAAACATTTTTATTAAAAAACTTTCTCGTTAACCCGATGGACAATATTGTAATTAAAAATAAAAAGGCATCTCATGAATATGAATTCATTGAGAAATTTACCGCTGGAATGGTATTAGAGGGGACAGAAATTAAATCTATTCGCCAAGGAAAAGCCAGTATTATGGAAGCGTATTGCCGAATTACAGATGGGGAGTTACTTGTCTATAACATGCATATTTCAGAATATGATAAGGGAGGATTTACCAATCACAATCCAAACAGAGTTAGGAAACTATTGTTGAACAAATCGGAAATTAATCGACTAGAAAAAAAATTAAAAGATGTGGGCTTGACCATTGTTCCTACCCGACTTTTTATATCACAGAGTGGCTATGCAAAATTAAACGTAGCTCTTTCTAAAGGGAAAAAACTTTTTGATAAAAGAGAATCCCTAAAACAAAATGATAGCAAACGAGATATTGACCGTGCTATGAACAGAAGATAGACTTTTCCTTTTTAAAACTTAAATCTTTAAAAACTAATTTAAAGATAGGTTATTTACAAGTAAACCTCATGTATATTGCGCCATCTAATAAAATGAGGATGAGTAGACCAGTAGTAAAATTTAATACCAAAGAAAACCCAGAATTTTTCAATGTTCTACGAAAACGTGTAAACCAACATTTTAAGGATAAAAACATTTCCAAATTAGCAAATACGGAAATGAAAATTAAGACCATTTTTATGCTTGCCTTATATTTTGTGCCAATGGCAATGATTTATACTGGTGGTGTTACCCAAACCAGTGGAATTTTGGCTATGTGGGCTTTAATGGGGATGGGTATGGCTGGTATTGGCCTTTCTATTATGCATGATGCAAATCACGGTGCTTACTCCAAAAAGAAATGGGTAAACCAAAGCTTGGGTTTTTTAATTAATTTCTTGGGAGCGTATCATGGAAACTGGAAAATTCAACATAATGTTTTACATCACTCTTATACTAATATAGAAGATCATGATGCTGATATTGAAAATCCGATAATGCGATTCTCACCCAATCAAGAGAGAAAGAAAGGGTTTAAATACCAAGTATTTTATGCCCCATTTTTATATGCTATTATGACTCTTTATTGGTTTGTGAGTAAAGATTTTGAAAGAGTTTTCAGGTATGACAGACAAGACCTATTAGGCACCCAAAACTTAACCAAGAACAAGGCCCTTTTTATTATTGCGATTCATAAAATATGGTATTTAGCTTTTACATTAATAATTCCAATAATTATTGTAGAAATTCCATGGTGGCAAATGGTTTTAGGTTTTATTATGATGCATGCAATAACGGGGCTTTCATTGGCCTTAATATTTCAACCAGCCCATGTTATTGGCGAAACAAGTTTTTACAAAATTGATAAAAATAGCTCTGTAGAAAACAACTGGGCCATTCACCAATTAAAAACGACATCCAACTTTGCCAATAATGCAAGGGTATTCTCATGGTTTGTAGGAGGGTTGAATAATCAAGTGGAACATCATTTATTCCCTAAAATTTGTCATGTACACTACCGTGATTTATCTCCTATTGTAGAAAAAACAGCCAAGGAATTTGGGGTGCCATATTATCAACACGCCACTTTTTTTGAGGCAGTATCTAGTCACTTCAGATTATTAAATGACTTAGGAACTGGCAATTATGATTTAAAACGAGAGCAGGTTATATCTTAAAACTTAACCACTCTAAGGGTTTGATTACCTACATCAGTAATGACCTTTAAAAAATATACTCCTGGAGTTTGTTCAGAAATATCAACAATGTAATCGTTTCCCGACCAAGTGGGAACCATTCTTTTTTTCAAGCTTCCAGAAAGATCGTATAGTTCAACTCTTGCATATTCTGCGCTAGATTGGTTTATTCCAGTGATGTAAACAATCCCTTCTGTAGGATTGGGATAAACCTGAGAACTAAATGCATACGTATTCAAATCCTCTATTCCCGTAACAAAATAATGTGCTAACCCCATATTCGGAATTCCAAAACCGTAATCATCATTTGGATTAGTAAATCGATCGGAGCTTTCTTCAATGGCGTGATAAATATCCATGTTATTATACCCCAATTGTGATTGCCACAAACATGCAGCTGCTCCGGCCAATATAGGCCCCGAAAATGAAGTTCCATTTATATTGAAAATAGTATCTATACCTATTGGCATAGGAACAGCTCCTCCTTGCGCCATTACATTTGGTTTCACCCGTCCATCATACGATGGCCCTCTAGAACTAAAGCCAGTGACGCCCCTACTTGGGTTCACCGCCCCAATTGCCAATACACTATCTCCGTCAGCCGGAGCTCCAATATAATACCAATCACCAGCACCAGAGTTACCTGCACTATTAATCACTAAAATCCCTTTAGAAGCGGCAATATCAGCACCTATAGTAATAATTGCCGTATTTCCATCTAAATCAGCATAGGTGTGGTTGTAATTAGAATCATCGAAAGTAGTGTAACCAAGCGAAGTATTAAATACATCTGCTCCAGCGCTATCTGCAAATTCGGCTCCTGCCACCCAATTATATTCTTCAATTATGTTTTCAGTAGGCGCATCTTCTGTTCTTAAAAGCCAATAGCTTGCATCTGGGGCAGAACCAACATAAAACCCAGGCTCATTGGCAGCCATGCAGTTTAATACAAATGCACCATGATTTGAATATTGTGTATAATCTATGGGTTGGTTCAAAACAAAATCCCAAGTACCCAACACTCTATTATCAGCAAACAAAGAGGTTAAAACGGTGGTAGTATCAGAACCGTAAAAACCTGCATCTAAAATGGCTATAACCATACCTGACCCAGTAAAACCTAGGTTATGAAGGTAATCTACATGAATCATTTTGTTTTGATTTTCTGAGTATCCGTAATCAATGGAACGGTCATTATTAGGCGACTTTTTTTCTGCAGGAACTTTAGTACCCTGGAGTTTCATTTTACTGGATGTTTCTCCAAAAAAGGATTTCTGCACAGACCTGGAGCCAGCAGAATCAACAAAGGGCAAATTCATAATTGCGTCTAACCCATTAGTATCTGTAGTTTGAATCACAATACCATTCAGCCATCTAGAAGAAATCAAAACGTTTACAGCTGCTGATTGTTCAACTCCCAATACATAGCTAGGGTTTACTGGAAGATCTTGTTCTGTAATTTGAATATTTTGGTTGGCTCTTCGGTCAATAGCTCTTTGACTAAGGTAAGCCGATGGGTTAGAAATTGAGAATGGACTATTGTTTTTATCTGTAAATTGAATCCAATATTTTTCAGGTGCAACTTGAGCAAAAAGATAATTACCAATTAGTAGAAACGCGATTAGAAATAAGTGCTCTTTAGTTTTTTCGAATTCCAAGCTCATAAATTTCCGTTTTATATAGTTCTCCATTTTCATCGTAATAATTCCATTCTCCATCGCGCACAGCATGTTTATATGCTCCTTGTATGTTTATTTTTCCTCCGCGATATATTTTTTGAATTCCATCCATTTGGCCATCTAAAATATTACCCTCTGTAAGAAGTTCTCCTTCGCTACTAAAGGTTTTTCGATAACCATTTTCAACACCCTTTACATAAAATGTTTCTCGCGAAATAGAGCCATTCAAATTGTAAACAATGTATTCACCTTCCAGTACACCATCTTTAAAGTTCTCTTTACTTGCCAATAATCCTGTTCTATCATAAAATCGCCAAACTCCTTCTTTTTTTTGATGAACATAATACCCATACGCAGCTTTTTTTCCTGAAGAATGATAGTGAGTGGCAATTGCCGAGTCTGGTGATGAATACTCTAATATTGTAATTATGGTACCGTGTTTATCATAATATTTAAACTTACCATACGGTTTATCGTCTTTAAACTGTCCTTTATACTTGGTACTTCCGTTACTTTGCTTTTTCTCCCAATAACCTTGTTTCAAACCATTCTCATCGGTAACATTAGTTTTTTGAGCTGTTATTGAATTTGAAAAAATGAATCCAAATAAGATCAAAAAGAATGAAATTTTGTTAAATAAAGAAAATCTAAGTTGCATGTTGTTAGCCTTTTGTGAGTTTCGTATATAATTCTGTGTAAAACCCAATTCCATAAGCATATAGCTGAATAAATGAAGTTGGGATACTTAATAACCCAATACCTATAGATTTATTTTGAATCATAGAATCCACAACAATTGCTGCGTAATATAGCACCAGAATTATCATACCTAAAAAAAATAGTGGTTTATACACTATAAATGACAATAACCAGACCCAAATACATGCTACAAAAAACGCGGGTAATAAATGTACTGGTTTTAATTCTGAAGAATAGAACCTCCAAATATTTATTCGGGCTCTTCCAAAAAAATGAAGTTGCTTATAAAACTGACCTAAACTGGTTCTTCGTTTATGATAAATAAAGGCTTTAGGTATTAAGGCTGTTTTGAAACCAGCATTAATAATTCGGATAGAAAACTCAATATCTTCACCCATTCTAGTAATAACAAAACCACCAACAGATTGGTACACTTTTCTAGAAAGCCCCATATTAAAGCTTCTTGGGTGAAATTGTCCTACATGTTTTTCACGACCTCTTATTCCACCTGTTGTAAAAAGAGAAGTCATAGAGTAACTAATTGCCTTTTGAACTGGGCTAAAAGATTCATGTGCAGCATCTGGTCCACCAAAGGCATCTACATAAGAAGTATTTAAATAATTCTCAACTGCCTGAAAGTAATGGGAAGGAATAATTGCATCAGAATCAAAAATTACGAAGTAATCTCCTTTTGCAATTTCAAAGCCCACATTTCTAGCAAACCCTTGTCCTCCATTTTCTTTAAAGTGATACTGGATGTTTAATTTATCCGAATATTTTTCTACAATATCCTTTGCATCATGTGCAGAACCATCTTCTATGATGACTACTTCAAAATTGGAAAAAGTTTGCTTTGTAAGAGATTCTAATAGCTCCTCAATTTCATCTGGCCTATTATACAATGGAATTATGGCCGAATAATATCTTGACATTTCTTAGTCTAAATTGGATTGAGACTCAATTTGATATTTATTTCTATCCGAAGAGGATCTTGAAATCATCTCGCCTAAAAACCCGGCTAAAAACATTTGGGTACCTAAAATCATCATGACTAGAGAGATGTAAAACATAGGGCTATCCGTAACCAATCTCAGTGATTCATTATTCATTACATAATAGAGTTTCTCGGCCCCTAAATATCCTGCAATTACAAATCCAATAAAAAACATTAGCGTGCCGAAAAGGCCGAAAAAATGCATCGGTTTTTTTCCATACTTGGTTACAAATGTTATGCTTAATAAGTCTAGAAATCCATTAATAAAACGTTCCAATCCAAATTTTGTCACCCCATATTTACGCGGGTAATGTTTTACCACTTTTTCACCAATTTTAGTAAATCCACTACGTTTAGCAATTACGGGTATATAACGATGCATTTCACCATACACCTCAATAGAACGAACCACGGTTCCTCGGTAAGATTTTAATCCACAATTAAAGTCGTTTAACTCTATACCGGATAGCTTTCGAGTTGCCCAATTAAATAATTTGGTTGGAATTGTTTTAGTAATTGGGTCATAACGTTCTTTCTTCCATCCTGAAATCAAATCAAAACCATCCTTCATGATTAAATCATACAATTCTGGAATTTCATCTGGACTATCTTGTAAATCAGCATCCATTGTCATCACTACATCCCCCAGAGTTTGTTGAAACCCTACATGTAATGCTCCTGATTTACCATAATTTCTACGAAATTTAATTCCCTTCATATTGGGGTTGGATGCGGATAAAGATTCCACGATATTCCAAGACGAGTCGGTACTTCCATCATCAATAAAAAGCACTTCATACGAATACTTGTGAGCCACCATTACTCGATCAATCCAGTCGGCAAGCTCTTTCAATGATTCCTCTTCATTAAAAAGAGGAATGACCACTGAAATATCTAATTTTTCTTTAATGCTCATTTAACTATCCTGCATTGTTTTCATTAAAAGGATTAGGATTTTCTTTCTTTGTGATGGCCGCACCTATTACTGCTCCAATTGCTCCAAAAAACAATGTCATAACATATGTTTTAGCAAAACCCAAAACGGAATAATTCTCATACATTGACTTACTTATTTCGCTTTCCATCTCATCGTACATTTCTTCAATTTGGTCTTCTGGTAGGTCAAAGCTTTCCATCATTGACATACTTTTCTCAATTGTGGCCTCTGCTAATTTACCTGGCAACTCCGGATCAATAACTGTACCTAGTACATGGTTAAAAAGTAAATACAAAAATGCTCCTAATCCATAAATAACCATAAGTGATTTAAAGCCCTCACTTAAAGTCATATAACCTCCCATTGCGCCTCTAACTTGAGTACCCATAAAAACCATTAAACCTAAACTAACCAATAAAGACAAGCCTACATTATAATAACTCATCATTGTATCTACTCCCATTACATAGGTAATCATTAAATAAATGATATTAACGGTACCGTATATTAATCCATTTTTAATGTAGAATTGACTGTCTTGCATAATGTTAGTTTTAGATTTTAATTAAGGGTAACAAATATATTCAAACCCAATGATAAAGGGTAATAAGTAAATAGGAAAGTATAGGGAATAATGGCCTTTTAACATTACAACACTTCTCAAAAAATAGATGTTTAATCTATTGGTAGAATTACAGTTTAATTTTCAATATTTTTTTATCAAACACACATCCCACATACACCGTTTGTCCGTTTGATACCGCCACGCTAGACCCGGAAAGCAAAGACCCATCATTTTCAAAAATTACAGAGGCTTCATATTTATTTTTCTCCGTGAGAATTTTTATAACCTTAGAGGGAGAGTAGTTTTGAGAATCGGCTTTATGCGCGCCAAATTTTAGCAATTTAGGATGAGAAGCTACCCAAATGTTTCCATCCAAATCCACATCAATATTATCTAACCCTGCTGATAAATTTAACTTTTTATGTTCCCTTAGGTTTCCTGTATTTTTATCTCTTTTTAATACAATTAGTTCATGACCTATGGTGTGGGTTACAAACACCTGATCTCCTGAGTTTGAAAACTGAATTCCATTGGCATAAACCAATCCTTGATAAGCTTTTTTATACTTTACACCATCAAAGTACAAGACATAAGAATAAGGCATTCTTAAATAATTTTCAACCATCTTTCCTTTGGATGATTTATTACCGTGATCATTAGTTACATAGAATTTCCCAATTTCATTACCTACTACATCATTCGGGCTAAACATTATTTCATGGGTATAAGTTTTTAAATGAATCAAGCTAGAATCTTCCACATGAAATAGCTCCACAGAACTACCACTTGAAGAATGGTTTACCACATATAAATATTGCTTTCCCTCTTGTTTAAATAACGATAATCCATGCGGATGAAATTCTCCAATGAAATCTGTACTCAATTTAAAAACATTGTTATTTTTCGGAGTAAGAATATAAATTCCGTCATCTATATCTGGCTCACCTTTCTCGAAGGCTCTTCGGTTAGTAGAAGATATAAAAACTACGTTTTTCTCCCAGTCCCACTCCATGTCTTCTGGTCCATAAACATCTGATATTATTTCAACATCTTTATTGGTACTAGGATTTATGGAATAAAAAAAACCTGCTTGTAACAGAGTATCAAATGCAAAATAAAGAATGGCAATGAACACCATCAAAATTACTTTTCGTGTATTTGTCATTTCAATTTTTTGCACTTTTGATTTTTAATTTGAACAATACCTTCATCAACAGAGTCGATAGCTGCATCAAATAACTCTCCCTCCATATTAATAACAACCCCATCTAAAACAGATTCTTTTGACGATATGTAAAGATGCTTCAAATCATTATCATAAATTGCTACAAAATCTGCCTTTCCTGTGGTAGACTTTGTAATCTTCAAAAACTCCAAATCATTATCAAAAACAACGCTGTATACGGATCTTTTAATTTTTATTTTTCGTTTAGTTAGACTATCTGCTTCAGTAATATTCTCAACAACATTCTGTTTCTTTCCCCTATTTTTATGAAATTCACCTAATTCAAGAGTTTTAGCCTCCGAGTCATATTTTAAGCCAAACCCTTGACGTAAACCATCTTCATAAAAGCCAAAATAAAAAGCGTTTGTATGATTTTTCACAAATGCAAAGCCGTTTAACTGATCAGCTTTAAACTGGCCTAATTCAACCTGGTTGTGATTTTTATTCGTTGATGTAAAATACATTGTTCCATACCCCACGAACTCATTGTTTTTAATCTCGCCTACATACCTAAGCGTGTCTGAGAAAAAGAAAGTACCAAACCCCCAAGGCATATTTTCTTTGAATGTTCCTTCATACCATGTACTATCTGCATACACAATCTTGCCAAAGCCATGAGCTAACTCATTTTTGAACTCACCAGTATACACCAAATCACTTTTTGTTAGGGTTCCATAAACACGTTCTCCATTAATAAAATCACCTTCAAACACATAACCACAATCACATTTAAACTTTCCATACCCATTAAAACAGTCGCCATCAATGCACTGGCTAAAACCCATGCTTGACAAAAAAACAACTACCAGAACTAAAAAATGTTTCATTCCTATTAAACTATGATTATAGCGCTAAAATATAATTATGTTTGTAACAAAGGCTTGAATAAAATACCTTCTATATGGATATTCGACAAACGTTATTAGACACAGAAATGATATTGAAAGATTTTGTTTCCATGATTATCTCCGAAAACTGGGGCAAAAATTGGATGTCTGAAAGTGGATTGAAATCCGAACGTTTAAAAGAGTTGAACACCACAAGACTTCAATATGAAGAGGAATTTAACCCATTAACTACCGAAGGTAGGCTTTTGAATTATTGTAACTTTTTAGATTTAGCTATAATAATTGAAACACATTGGAACAATCAGTTTGAGGTGGCTTTTGGAGAGTTGGATAGTTTAAGAGCCTATTTAAAAACACTGCAAAAGTTTCAAAATCCAGACGCATTTAACCGACCGTTATTAAGTTTTGAAAAACATTTTATTTTAGGAGTTACTGGAACTATTAGAAACAATATTGCTGTTTATCGCACATGGAAAGAAGTTGGTAAAGATGGGTTTCCGGTTATTGATTCAGTACAAGATAATTTTGCTAACCTATGGACGGTGGGTTCGCCCAAAAAGCTAAGAACTCAACTATCTCTATCGGTTGGAGACACCTTAGAGTTTGTGGTCTTGGCCACCCATCCAAAAGATGAAGATTTAGAATTTCGGTTATTTCGCCAAAAATGGCAATCAGGAAATGTCATCCAGTACCAAATAAAGCAAAGTGATTTGGGTAAAGATATTTCTTTCCATGTAGGTATTCGAGGTAAACAAAAACATCATGCCTATCCTCTCGGATATGACGATCGTGTAACCTTTGAATACACTATTCTTCCAGATGCTTCCTAACCTTTAAGGCTTCGTATAAATGGTTTGAGTAGGGAATGCCATTTCCAAACCATTTTTATTGAACTCACTCAAAATGCGTAAGTTTAGTTTTGTTTTAACTCCTAAAATGTCTTCGCCTTTATTTATAAAATAGATGTAAGTTATCCCTAGCGAGAAATCTCCAAAATCGGTAAAACCAATGCTCTTATTTGCATGTAATTCAGGAATGCCATCATGAATTTCGGTCAACAAATCAATTGCCTTTTGCATTTGCTCTGGGGTGGTATCATAAATTAAACCCAAATTTAATATTACTTTTCTTGTTGGTTCAACCGAAACATTCTCTACCAATCCGCCTGTGAACTGTGAATTTGGAATAGTAACAATTCTATTCTCCAAAGTTCTTAACCGTGTACTTCTTAACCCAATTTCAACCACAGTACCATCAAACCCACTTATTTTTATTCTGTCGTTAATTTTAAAAGGTTTATCTGTAAATATGGTGAACCCACCAAAAATGTTTGATATGGTGTCCTTGGCTGCCATAGCAAAGGCCAAACCTCCAATACCCATACCTGCAATAATTGCACTTACATTATATCCTGCATTATTAAGGGCTACAATTATTCCTAAAATCCAAATAATAGATCGCGTACCCTTTTGAACAATAGGCAATAATTGATTATCAAAATCACTTTCTGTTTTTTCGGCTAACGGAACTAAGTAGTTCTCTACCAAACTATCCAATACTCTAGCCAATAACCAAGTTACACCAATAGAAATGAGAAAATAATAAACGGCATTGAACAATTCATCCATTTCTTGGCTAAAGTTTAAACGTTGCAGCCCGTACCAACTTGCTAATAAAGCAACAATAAAAACAATGGGTTCTTTTGAAGAATGCAAAATAATATCATCCATACGGGAACTTGTTTTTTCTGTAACCCTGGATACTACTCTATTTAAAAACCAATAAATAATTCGAGCTAATATTACCGCCCCAAAAACCAAGATCAAACTAATTGCCCAACTTCCTATGGTGTTACTGTAAAACTCCTTTTCAATTAATTCTGTAAATGAATCCATCGTAAATTATTCTTTAATCCAATTATTTATTATTTCATCTCCATTAGGTGTCATAATAGATTCCGGATGAAACTGAACACCAGCAATTCGCCACTTTTTATGGCTGCATGCCATAACTACATCATCGATATCTGTTGCCAAATTATTAAAACAATCAGGGAGCAATTTACTTGTCACACCCCATGAATGATAAAGCCCTACCTCTTGATTGGTGGCCATACCTTCAAAAATTTGTTTTTGAACAACTTTTATTTTTTGTACCATTCCATGACGTACAGGTTCCAAATTTTCTAATTCTCCTCCAAAACTCTCTAGAATTGCTTGCATTCCTAAACATACACCAAACATTGGAATTGTTTGATAGAATTGTTTTATCAATTTCATTAAATCGCCCGCTTGACTAGGTAAGGATGGCCCTGGTGAAAATATTATTTTGTCAAAAGATGCAACATCTTCAAAAATAATTTCGTCATTACGCCAAACAACCAATTCATCCACCAATGGTTCAACTAAATGAACCAAGTTAAAAGTAAATGAATCGTAATTATCAACAAGCAATACGCGCATATTTACAAAAGAATAAAATCTATTGGCATCCGCTAATGGATTATTGAATTAGTTTAAAAATTGTTAACGATTATTATTTTTTTTAATGCAACAAAAAAAAACTGTAATTTCACGTTGCCTAAACGAACAAAAATTTCGCATATTATGAAAACCGTTTTTTCACTCCTCTATGTTTTATTCGGAATGGTTTCTTTCGCCATTGCTGATAATTCGTCAAATAACCATGAATATTTTATTTGTCATTTTAATTCCGAAATAACCACTTCCGAGATAACTGAGTTAAAGCAGCAAGGTTTTCAAATTGTAGAAAAAGATAGTTCCGCAACCGTTGTTTATGTTACCACAAGAACAAACAGCGCCTACTTTTCTAATGAGCTAAAACGAAAAATGGATAAACTAATTCGAGTAGATGAATACGGTAACCGAATTAGAGTTAGCACAAGAGAACAATACGAAAGCACTCCAGAATTCATTAAGCTTTTCTTTAATTTTATTTAGCACCTACTGTAATTATTTAGAAATAAAAAGCGGCACTAGCCGCTTTTTTTATTCCCTGTTCTTTCTTATTACCGTGTAGAGAACACCCTACAACAACCTACATACTAGTTAATTACAAGACCCACAACTCTAAACCATCATCTTACCGCTCATCTAATTTTATATACCACTCATACAAATGCTAATAAAAATACACTACTATGTTTTGCATAGTACCTTCTTTTAGACATATATTTGCATAACCAATTAATATCTATTACAAAATACTATATACATTTGGTTTTAATAATAACGACAGATGAAAACACTTTATACAATACTAGTAACGCTTATTTTAACAAGCATCTCCTTACAGGCAAACACCAAGGGATTTTCACATTATTATTCGCTTGATTCTAGTGATTCAATTACCAAATCTGATTTATCAATTTTGGTTTTTAATAAATTAAAGATCATTAAAAAATCATCTAATAATGAGTTATTGTTTGTTTCATTTATGAATACATCAATATTATCATCCAAGCTCAATGCAAGAGTTATAGAATTAGAATCAACTTCTACCGAAGAAAACAAAACCGAAAAAACAAAGAAAAGCGGCTCCCAAACACCGGAATTTGGAAAGCTATTTTTCAACTTTATATAATCGAATAATAAATTTTAATAATACCAATCGCATGAAGATAGAAAACACAAAAGCACAAATGCGAAAAGGGGTGTTAGAGTACTGTATTTTGTTGCTTATTAAAGACAATGAATTATATCCGTCAGAAATAATTTTGAAACTAAAAGAGTCAAAATTAATTGTTGTGGAAGGTACACTTTATCCGCTTCTCACTAGATTAAAAAATGCAGGTATCCTTACATATAGATGGGAAGAGTCAACATCAGGACCTCCAAGAAAATATTATAGCCTCACTCCTATTGGAGAAACTTTCACCAACGAACTTTCCGCCACCTGGAATGCATTAGAAAAGGCAGTTAAGTCTGCTCAAAAACAAAGTAAATAACCTGGCAATTATTAAAAAGATGAAAAAGACATTAACAATAAATTTAGGCGGACTTGTTTTTAACATAGACGATGACGCTTTTGTAGTACTTAAAAACTATTTGGACACCATTCGCGGGTATTTTGATACCTCTGAAGGTCGGGATGAAATCATGACCGATATTGAATCACGAATTGCCGAAATGCTAACAGAAAAAATGCATGGTGGTAAAGAAGTGGTTAATTCAAATGATATTAACGAGGTAATCTCAATTATGGGTGAACCAGAAGATTATATCACCGAAGATATGGATGAAGAACCATCTCCAAAATCTTCAAAAACATATTCTCAATCAAAAAGTCATTCCTCAGCAGAACCAGAGATAAAAAGAAGATTATTTAGAGATACCGACTCGGGTATGCTAGGTGGTGTTTGTGCGGGTACCGGGCATTATTTTGGAGTAGATGCCGTATGGTTTAGACTTGCCTTAGTATTATCCGTTTTATTCTTAGGATTCGGATTTCTATTCTACATCATTCTATGGATTATTATGCCAGAGGCTAGAACTTCTGCTGAAAAATTAGCCATGAAAGGTGAGCCAGTAACTTTTGAAAACATTGGCAAAACCGTAGAAGAAGAAATGCAAAATGTAAAAAAAAAGCTCAACAATTTAGACGGAAGTAGAGTTCAGAATAATGCCAAGTCGTTACAAAAAGGGTTAGAAAAAATTGGGTTATTCCTGCTAAGCATATTCAAGTTTGCCATAAAAGCAATTGGTAAAATACTTGGATTCTTTTTCATCCTATTTGGAGGCATTATTCTTTTTACGCTAATTTTTGGAACTTTTACGCCATTAAATAATTTGTTCTTTGATTTCGGAAATACCACAGCAGGATACAATATGATGGAAGTATCTCACATCTTCTTTCCTTCGGGTTTTGATTTTTGGTTCCTACTAATTGGAGGAATATTCTTGATTGGAGTCCCTTTCTTGGCTCTTGTTTTTGCAGGGTTTGCTTTACTTTTTGGAATGCGCCCTCCTAGATATGCAGGCCTAGCTTTAGCGGGAATATGGGTATTTGGAATAGTACTTTGTGCCATTGGGGGTTTACGTACAGGATCAGAATTTACCAAAGCCTCTTCCATTTCAGAAGTCATTGAAGTCAACGAATCTTTATCAGATACATTGTATTTTGATATTTTAGATAATCAAGGTTTAATTAATAAAAGTACTAGAAGTACTGGAAACCTACAATTCTTTAAATTGGATGATGGCATTTTAACTCTTGATGGAATTGAGGTCAACGTATTGAGCACTAAATCTAAAATAGCCGAATTAGAGATTATTAAAGGAGCTAGAGGAAACAGCTTTGAAAAAGCCGACATTTTAGCCTCTTCCATTATGTATCAAACAGAAATAGACTCTAATATCATAAAAATATCTCCTTACTTTAATGTAGTAGAAGGCGATAAGTGGAGAGATCAAGAAGTTCAAATCAATCTGTACCTTCCTTCTGGAAAAACAATTTTCATACCAAAAACGTACAAATACCTGCTGTATGATGTTGACAATTATCATGACACTTATGATAAAAATATGGTGGATATGTATTGGACGATGACCGATTCTGGTTTAGTGTCACCAAAGATTTTGCAACGAGAACAAACTAAAACTTTAGAAGAAGCCATTGAGGAAATTGAAAAATTAGAAGTAACCATTTCTGATGGTGATGAAGAACATTCTATAGTAATTCAATAATTATTTATTGAGTAAGTAAAGTCTTTCGTTCATTTTAATGGAGGAGGTATTCCAAAATACCTCCTCTTTTTTTTTGTAATCAACTCGTATTCAACACGTAAAAAAAGGCCCTTTTTGAAGTATTCATAACGTGTTAAAAAATCTACCATTCACATCATTTTCAATACCTTAATAAATCCTTTAAATTCATTACTTTTGCAACCTGTAAAACCTAAAATTTTTGACGAATATGGCAAAGGCTAAAACCGCTTCAGTTGAAGCAGAAGTTATGACTCCTTTAGAGTTAAAAAATGAAATTTTAAATGATTTCAAAATTGCTAATGAAAGCCGTCAAGCAAGTCTTTTAGGACGAAGAGAAGTTCTTACTGGAAAAGCAAAGTTTGGAATTTTTGGAGATGGAAAAGAAATACCTCAAATTGCCTTAGCAAAGCAATTCCAAAATGGTGATTTTAGATCTGGTTATTACCGTGATCAAACATGGATGATGGCCGCGGGAGTTCTTTCATTAGAAGAATTCTTTAGTCAATTATACGCTAACCCTGACCCAAAAGCAGATCCAAACTCATCAGGAAGACAAATGAATTGCCATTTTTCAACCCATAGTTTAGATGAGAATGGAAATTGGAAAGATTTGATGAGTCAAAAAAACTCCTCATCAGACATCTCTCCCACCGCTGGTCAAATGCCTAGATTGTTAGGCCTTGGTTTAGCTTCAAAGTTTTACAGAAACAATACAGAATTACATACTCCTGAATTTGCAAAATTTTCAAATAAAGGAAATGAAATAGCTTTCGGTTCCATTGGCGATGCCTCCACCTCTGAAGGTCCTTTTTGGGAAACTTTAAATGCAGTTTCTGTATTGGAGGTACCTGTAGTCATGTCGGTTTGGGATGATGGATACGGTATTTCAGTTGAAAAGAAATATCAAACCACTAAAGCCAGTATATCTGAAGCTTTAAAAGGGTTTCAAAAAGAACAAGGAACCAACGGAATGGAAATTTTCCGTACCAAAGGTTGGGATTATGCACATTTGTGTTTAACCTATGAAAAAGCCGCTGAAACAGCTAGAAAAAATCATACCCCAGTATTAGTTCATGTAGAAGAAGTTACTCAACCACAAGGTCACTCTACTTCCGGATCTCATGAGCGTTACAAATCTGCAGATAGATTACAATGGGAAAAAGATTTTGATGGAATTGTGAAATTTAAAGAGTGGATTCTTGAAAAAGAAATAGCCACTACCGAAGAACTAGAAACCATTGAGAAAGATGCAAAAAAAGCAGTTAGACAAGCCAAAACTGCTGCTTGGAGCAATTTTTTCAATCCAATACAAGAAACTAAAAAAACTGTTTTAGGTTTGCTAAATGGAATTTCTGCTTCCAGCTCTAAAAAAGTTTTTATTGATAAAATAATTACCGAATTAACTAATGAAGATGAAGCTTTACAGCGAGAGATAACACAAGCCGTTCGTAAAGTAATTCGTCTTTCAGTGAATGAAAACAGCGAAGCCAGAACGCAATTATTGAACTGGTATTCCGCTAATTCAGAAAAAATGAATGAAGTTTTTCATTCATTCACATATTCTGAATCTGAAAATTCCCCATTAAACGTAAAATCTGTACCTGCCACTTTTGACAATGATGCGCCAACGGTTGATGGTAGAGAAATTTTAAGAGATAATTTTGAACACATCTTTACCCACATTCCTGAAACGATGATTTTTGGAGAAGATGCCGGTAAAATTGGAGGTGTTAATCAAGGGTTAGAAGGGCTTCAAGAAAAATTTGGAGAATTAAGAGTATCAGATACAGGAATTAGAGAAACGACCATTGTAGGTCAAGGAATTGGAATGGCAATGAGAGGTTTAAGACCCATTGCTGAAATTCAGTACCTAGATTACATCATGTATGCTATCCAAGTAATTTCTGATGATTTAGCTACTGTTCAATACCGATCTGGAGGAAAACAAAAAGCTCCATTAATTATTAGAACCAGAGGTCATAGATTAGAAGGAATTTGGCATTCAGGTTCTCCTCTTGGTACCATTGTAAACTCCGTTCGTGGAGTTCATGTATGTGTTCCTAGAAACATGACCCAAGCTGCAGGTTTTTATAACACCTTACTGAAAGGAGATGATCCGGCTATTGTAATTGAGTCTTTAAATGGTTACAGGCTAAAAGAAAAAAAACCAACCAACATTGGAGAATTTACTATACCTCTAGGTCAGGTAGAAGTTATCAAAACTGGCGCTGATATTACCGTAGTAACTTATGGTTCAATGGTAAGAATGGTAGAGGATGCAGCGAAGCAATTGTTGGAGTTGGGTATTTCTATCGAGGTAATTGATATTCAAACCATGCTTCCTTTTGATTTGAACCATGATATTTTAGAGTCTATCAAGAAAACCAACAGGTTATTAATTATTGATGAAGACGTTCCAGGTGGTGGTTCTGCCTTTATTCTTCAACAATTAATGGAGGTTCAAAATGCATATTACCATTTAGATTCTAAACCAAGTACTTTAACTGCTTTTGAGCACCGTCCTCCTTATGGAACCGATGGTGATTATTTTTCAAAGCCTTCTGTAGAAGACGTGGTAGAAAAAGCATACGCAATAATGCGAGAAAGTGATCCCGGTAAATACCCCGACTTATTTGTTTAAAAACTAATTCAAGAGCCAGCTAAAAAAGCTGGCTTTTTTTTTACCCTTTATAAATGTTAACCTTTTTACATAATAAACACTCACCATTCGTGTATTAACTTTAAATGAACTGTTAAATTAGCTTACATTTGGGGCAAAATTTAAACAACGTAATAATGAAAAAATTACTTCTTGGGTTGACCCTAATAATGGGTGGAATGAGCATTTCTCATGCCCAACAAAAAATCAAGTACGTGGAGTATGATTTACCAAATGGATTGCACGTAATTCTGCATGAAGATCACTCCACTCCTATTGTTGCAGTATCTGTAATGTATCATGTAGGCTCTAAAAATGAAGATCCTTCAAGAACAGGATTTGCACATTTTTTTGAGCATTTAATGTTTGAAGGTTCTGAAAACATTCCAAGAGGAGAATATTCAAATTATGTAGAAAAGGCTGGTGGTGCTTTAAATGCAAACACCTCTCAAGATCGTACATTTTATTACGACCTATTACCTTCTAATCAATTGGAATTGGGAATTTGGTTAGAGTCTGAACGAATGATGCATGCCAAAGTAGATTCCACTGGAATTGCTACACAAAGAGAAGTAGTAAAGGAAGAAAAAAGACAAAGAGTAGACAACCAACCCTATGGATCTTTTCAAGCTGAAATTATGAAAAGAGCTTATACGGTTCATCCATATAGATGGACACCTATTGGTTCAATGGAGCACCTAGATGCTGCAGAAGAGGCAGATTACGTAAACTTTTACAAAAAGTTTTATGTGCCTAATAATGCATGCCTTTCTATTGCCGGTGATTTAAATATCAAAGAAACCAAGAAATTAATTGCTGCTTATTTTTCCGATATTCCAAAAGGGGCAGAAATTGAACGTCCGAACATTGTGGAGCCAGCTAAAACTGCTCAAGTTAGAGATACTGTATTTGACAATATTCAATTGCCGGGAGTAATGATGGCCTTCCACTCTCCTGCTCAAGGTACAGATGATGCTTACGCGATGGATATGCTGAGTATGATTTTATCACAAGGCTCTAGCTCAAGATTAAACAAAAGAATTGTTGAAGACGAGCAAAAAGCAGTTTACGTGGGCGCATTCCCTTTCCCACTTGAAGATCCAGGAATTTTTATTGCTCTCTCAATTGCTAATCAAGGTGTTCAACCAGATGAAGTAGAAAGTTCAATTATGGATGAAGTATCTAAACTTCAAAATGAGTTAATCACAGAACAAGAATTTCAAAAACTTCAAAATCAAATTGAAAACGATATTGTAAGTGGATACTCTTCTCAAGCAGGAATTGCTGAAAATCTAGCCCAGTACTATATGTATTACGGAAATACAAAATTGATTAATACAGAAATCAAAAAGTATAGAGCCGTTACTAGAGAAGACATTATGACTGTGGCTAAAAAATATTTAACAACAAATAATAGCGTTGTTCTTTATTACTTACCAAAGCAATAGTTCAAAGTAGAATTGAAAAAATTATTTAAAATGAAAAAGATTTTATTATTTATGTTCTCACTTGCCGTAACTACTGTTACACTAGCACAAGTGGATAGAACAAAGGCTCCAGCTGCGGGCCCCGCTCCAAAAATTCAATTAGGAGATTACGAAACTTTTACCTTAGAAAACGGATTGCAAGTTTTTTTAGTTGAAAACCATAAAACCCCTCGTGTTTCTTGGCAGTTGTTTATTAATAGAGACCAAGTTATTGATGGCGAACATGCGGGTATGCAATCTTTAATGGGAAGCGCCTTAATGACCGGCACTTCAACTAGAACCAAAGCTCAAATTGATGAATCTGTAGATTTTATTGGTGCAAGCTTATCTACTTCTTCTTTTGGCGGATATGCATCTTCTTTATCAAAACACAAAGAAGCTACTTTAGGATTATTAAGTGATGTAATTTTAAATCCAACCTTTCCGGAAGATGAACTAGCTAAAATGAAAAAGCAAACGCTTTCTGGTTTAATGGCTAATGCTTCAGATCCAGGGGCAATGTCTAGCAATGTAAGCGCGGTTGTAACTTTTGGTAAAGACCATCCTTATGGAGAAATAGAAACTAGTGAAACGGTAGAGACCATTAATTCAGAAATGTGTAAATCGTTTTATAATACATACTTCAAGCCTAATGTATCTTACCTAATTATTGTGGGTGATATTAATAAGAAAGAAGCACTACCATTAGTAGAAGCTAATTTTGGATCTTGGACTAAAGGTGAAGTTCCAACTCATACTTATTCAATGCCGGTTGCACCTAAAGCGAATCAAGTTGATTTTGTAAATAAACCAGGGGCTGTTCAATCCACCATTAGTATTGTTTATCCCGTAGATTTAAAGCCAGGCAGTGATGATGCGATTGCCGCTAGTGTAATGAATGCTATTCTAGGAAACTCTGGTTTTATGGCACGTTTAATTCAAAACATTAGAGAGGATAAAGCCTACACTTACGGAGCCTATTCTCGTTTATCTACAGACGCTTTGGTTGGTGATTTTTATGCTGGAGCCGAGGTTAGAAATGAAGTTACCGATAGTGCGGTAGCCGAATTTTTCTATGAAATGGAGAAACTAACCAACGAAGCTGTAGGTAATGAAGAGTTACAAAATGTAAAGAATTATTTGAACGGTAGATTTGCAAGGTCTTTAGAAAGACCTCAAACTGTAGCTCGTTTTGCACTAAATACCGCTCGTTATAATTTACCTGCCGATTATTATGCAACTTATCTAGAAAGGTTACAAGCAGTAACTTCTGAGGATGTTTTAGCTGTGGCGAAGAAATATTTACTTCCATCCAATGCTCATATTGTTATTGTGGGAAATAAAGATGAAGTAGCGGATGATTTAAAGAAATTTAGTGCTGATGGTAAAATTAATTATTTCGATGCTTTTGGAAACCCAGTTGCAGATGTTTCTCCAATACCAGAAGGAGTTACTTCTATGTCGGTTATTGAAAACTATTTAACCGCTATGGGAGGAAGAGAATTAATGGCTAGCATCACATCTCAAGACATGTTAATGTCTAGTTCAATGCAGGGAATGCCTTTAGAAATTAGAATGGCCGTAAAAGGTTCTGACAAAATGTTAATGACCATTAAGAGTGGCGAAATGAATCTTCAATCTGTGGTAATTAATGGAACCAAAGGAAAAGCCTCAGGAATGATGGGAGCTAAAGATTTAACAGACGAAGAAGTTTCTACCTATTTGGCAGAAGCTACAATTTTTGAGGAGTTAAACTGGTCAGCCGAAAACACTAAACTTATTCACATTGAAGAAATTAATGGCGTAGAGGTTTACAAAATGGATATTACTGGAAAAGATGGATCTGTAATGAGCAGTTTTTTTGATGTTAAAACTGGATTAAAAGTGTCTACAATCAAAACACAAGATACTCCTCAGGGGCCAATGGTAACTACATCCACATATACGGATTACATGAAATCAGAAAGCGGAATAATGTATCCATCTTCTATTATTGAGGATAATGCTGGTCAAGTAATGGATTTAAAAGTGGTAAAAGCACAAATCGGAGGTAAAGTATCTGATTCTATTTTCAAGTTGTAAGAAACCAAATTCAAAAGAAAAGGCCAGAAAGAAAATCTTTCTGGCCTTTTTTTTACCCAACGTAATAAATTACGCTTTTCTCACCGAGTATTCTTTCATTTTAATTTACTCCTCTAATGGTTAAGTAGCCCTTAGGAGTATATACCCTTTGATCATTGCCTAAAGCATTAATCAAGTAATAATACGTTCCGTCTTCCACTCTATTACCTGATAAATCTCTTCCATCCCAATTTTGTTCTGGGTTATCATTTTGGTACACTAACTTTCCATTAACCGAATAAATAGAAATAGAATATGAGTGAATTTCTTTAGTCACTACTTTGAGATAATCATTTTCACCATCACCATTAGGAGTAAATACGTTAGGTACGAAAATGGAAGACTCATCCACTTTTGCAGCCGTTTCAGAGGGAGCTTTCTTGACTTCAATAACTGCCTTATCCATTACCGCAGAACCATCCGAAAGCTTTGCTAGCATTGTAACAAAATATATTCCAGGTTCTTCAAATTCGTGTGTTGGGTTCAATTCAGTGCTTTCCGTTCCATCATCAAATTTCCACCTAACCTCCGAAACATCTGAAATCGCACTAAAATTCACTGCTAAAGGAGCCACTCCACCAGATGGGGTTGCCAAAACTTTAGATTGCTCTTCTACAACAATTTCTTGTGGGGCGTTAGAAATAACATTTGACTCCGCTATATTAATTTCACCACTTTGATCCATACTTGGTTCGTTAACTTTTGTGGTAATTACTAATTCTTTTTCCTCGGCATTTTTTTCTGCCAATTCAAGATCATCATTTGGAAGAGTTTTATCTGAAGGGGCATATTTCTGAGTTCTCAGATTGTTTTCAATATCCTGAGGGCTTTTTGTCTCAATAATATTTTCTGAAGTATTTTTCTCCGTAGGTGAAGAAGGTACTTTTTTGGTTTCTTTTTGATTATTTAAAACTTTTTCACTCGGGTTACTCGTTAAAACTTTAGGATTAGACACCTCATTTTGGTCAACAAAACTATACAGACTAATTCCTACCACAACAATGGCTGTGGCAGCCACAGAAACCAAGGTGTTTGAAACACCACTTATCCAGGTACTTGCTCCTTGTATCCCAATTTGAGATTCAATTCCAGACCAAATCGTAGAATCAACCGGAGCCTCGAACGATTCAAAACGTTCTTTAAAGATCTCTTTTATTTTATCTTGTTCTTTCACTTTACTCTAATATTTTATCCAGCTTCACTAGCTCTTTCTGCAACCACAACCTCGCTTTTCTGTACTGAGATTTGGATGTATTTTCAGTAATTTCTAATTTCTCTGCAATTTCCTTATGTCCATAACCTTCAATCGCAA
Organism: Salibacteraceae bacterium; assembly: GCA_049606935.1. Classification (GTDB taxonomy): domain Bacteria; phylum Bacteroidota; class Bacteroidia; order Flavobacteriales_G; family Salibacteraceae; genus CAJXZP01. The sequence goes on along the minus strand of JBMYWA010000001.1, from coordinate 76,676 downwards.
ACAAATTGAAAACTACTCTGTAACCATCAGGCAGCTTTTGTATTAACTCCAATAGCTCTTTGGTTCTTATTTCCGAAAGGGCACTTTCGGTAACATTCACTTTATCTTCAGCCTCAGTAATGTCAACACTAAACCTAAATTTCTTGTTTTTCCGTATAGCATCTAAACAAGTATTCGTCATCGTTCTATGCATCCATCCTCCAAAAGCCCCTTTTCCGCTATAAGAGCTCATTTTTTGAAAAATCTTAATGAACCCATCTTGAAGCATATCATTTGCTTCATCCCGATCTTGTGCATATCTTAAACAAACACCCATTAATCGAGGAGAATACCTTTCGAATAAAGTTTTTTGGGCCCGTGCATTATTATTTAGACATGCCTTTATAATTTCATCTTCGGTCATTCTCCTTTCAAGATTCTTTAGTGTTGATGCAATTATTGAAAAATTAGTTGCCCAACAAGAATAATTAAATTCTTTAATAGGATTTAAGGAATCCTTCATTAACTAAACTTAATAAATCAAAATTTTTCAATTGTTCACTTGTAATTAACCCAACGCAAATCCCAAATCCTTTTGAGATCATTTGATTTTGACCAAATAATTAAAATTTAAGGTGTAATATTTAAAAATGAGTGACGAAATACTTTATTTTCACCCTCATGACAATTAATATTGTACCATGAAAATTGCACGCTTTCATACCTATTATTTAATTACCATGTCTCTGTTAATGGTGGCATCTCTTTCTTCTTGTTCTAAAAAAACAGAACTTGTTGCTTTTAAGGGCACAGTAGTTAATGCTAAAAACCAAAAGGTAGTAGGTGCTTCAGTTCAAATTTTCAATTCTGCTGAAGATTGGTTAACAGGTCATAATATAGTGGCAAATCTTAGCACTGATACCTATGGCTACTTTGAGAGTGAAAAAATTTACGAATCTGGAGAATATTACATTTTTATAGAAAAATACGACACTTCCAATTGGGAAATTAGAAAAGTAGAACAAGGAATTTATCCCAAAAAAACTATACCTGAGGATGAAGGATTAACACATACCATTGATTTCAATAACATGTCTTTAATGGCCAGTACCAATTGGAAGCTAACTAACATTCATAGAGAGTACACAAAACCTGGAGCTACCGCAGTTGAATGGCAATCCATTTGGACTGGGGTAAATAATTGCATGCGTGATAACGAATTAATATTTAACAAAGATCTTTCTTTTCGATTTTCTGAGGGTATTTTTATTTGTAACAATAACGATCGAAATACAATAGGAACATTTATTCCTCCTATTATTTTTAGTGAACAAAGCTGTATAAACCTTCCTCATACTTCACAGTCAGTGAAAGAATTTGAATATTCTGGCTGGCCAATCATGGAAGCCCGTGATGCAAAAATGTATATGGCTTGTAATCGTTCTGTTGGTCAAATTTATATTCACTATACAGGAACTGATGGACTTGAAGTGTTAGAGGTTTATTCTCGTAATTAATGCTTTTTCAATTTACTTTCTTGTTTTTATGAATGAATATTTAAAACAATATTCAAGTAATTTAAACCACCTGGTTGGTTGACTAAATAACAAAACCACTTGCCCTAATATCTAATTTATTTTCCTATCCAGCTGCATAGTATTGTGAAACTAAACACACTACTATGAAAATAAATACGTGGTTCCCCAGAATTTTGGGACTGGTAGCTTTAAGCTCCTTCCTGTTTTTCTCTTCCTGCAATAAAAAAGAATTATATGAAATTAAAGGAACTGTTTTAGACACCGATAATTCTCCAATTAACGATGCTACTATCCAAATATTTAAGAATCCCGAAGATTGGCTTACCGGTCATAACGTAATATCCTCTATGTCATCTGATATGATAGGCGAGTTTGAAAGCCGAAAGGTTTTTGAACCTGGAGATTATTACATTTTTGTAGAAAAGTATGATACCAGTAATTGGAATATTAGAGATATTGAAAGAGGAATTTATCCCAAAATCACTATCCCTTTAGACGGTCGTACTATTCAAATTGCGGAGCAAAATAACATGCGTCTCCTTGCAAATACAGATTGGAATTTATCCAATATGTTAAGAGAATACACTAAACCTAATACTGGAACAGCTGAATGGCATTCTATTTGGACCTCTACAAATAATTGTGTAAAAGACAATTCATTACACTTTGGAAAAGATCTAAGCTTACGAGTTTCAGAAGGAGAATATGTTTGTTCTGGTTATGAAAGAAATACTTTAGGTTCTTTTGTTCCTCCTATGATATTTACCACTTTGGGGTGTCAAAAATTATTACACACCTCTCAAAAAGTAAAACCATTTGAATTCTCTGGTTGGGAAGAAATGCAGAATAAAAATGCAAAAATGTTCATAGCCTGTGACCAAGGGTTAGGGCAGTTATACCTTATTTATGATCATTCTCCAACTTCTAAGAGATTACATGTGTATTCTAGAAATTAAATTTTATCACAAAAAAAAAAGCCGATGAGAAAATTCTCATCGGCTTTTTTATGTTTTTGAAGTATGAATTTATGAGATTTTTCTCATCCTTAAACTTACCGGAGTAATTTCAAGATACTCATCATCTTTTATATATTCCATTGACTCTTCTAATGAGAAGTTTGTTTTAGGAGCAATTTTCACAGCATCATCAGAACCTGATTTACGCATATTTGTTAACTGCTTTCCTTTAACCAAATTAATCTCTAAATCATTTTCTCTAGAGTGCTCACCAACAACCTGACCTTTATAAATTACATCTCCAGGCTCAACAAAGAAAATACCTCTATCTTGTAGTTTGTTCAACGCAAAAGCGGTAGCAGGTCCTTGTTCCATAGAAATAATAGCTCCTTTGTTACTTGTGCTAATTTCACCTTTATAAGGAGCAAATTCTTTAAAACGGTGCGTCATAATAGCTTGCCCCGAAGTTGCGGTTAGCATTTGGTTTCTTAACCCAATAATTCCTCTTGACGGAATGTAGAATTCTAAGTGTTGTAAATCACCTTTAGGTTCCATAATCATTAAATCACCCTTACGCTGAGTAACCAAATTAATGGCTTTACTTGCAGATTCTTCTGGCACATCAATAACCATAATTTCATATGGCTCACATTTTACACCGTCAATCTCTTTTATAATTACCTGAGGTTTTCCAACTTGCAGCTCGTAACCCTCTCTTCGCATAGTTTCAATAAGAACAGATAAATGAAGAACACCACGTCCAAAAACGTTGAATTTATCTTCTGTATCCGTATCCACTACTCTTAGAGCAAGGTTTTTTTCAATTTCTTTATACAAACGATCTCTTAAGTGTCTAGAAGTAACAAATTTTCCTTCTTTACCAAAAAATGGAGAGTTGTTAATAGTAAACAACATACTCATTGTTGGCTCATCAATTGAAATTCTAGTCATTTCTTCTGGCTCATTCAAATCAGCAATGGTGTCGCCAATTTCAAACCCATCAATACCCACAACAGCACAAATATCTCCAGAACGCACTTTACCAATTTTAGCTTTACCTAAACCAACAAATTCTTGCAATTCTTTAATTCTAACCTTCTTTTTTGTTCCGTCACGTTTGCAAAGAGTGTAATCTTTACCTTCTTCTAAATCACCACGGAAGACACGTCCAATAGCAATACGACCCACAAATGACGAAAAATCAAGAGATGTAATTTGCATTTGTGGAGTTCCCTCTCTGTACGGAGATTCTGGAATCACATCAATTATTGCATCCAATAATGGGCGAATGTTATCTGTTTTGTTGTTATGATCAGTACTCATCCAACCCATCTTTGATGAACCGTATAAAGTAGTAAAGTCTAACTGGTCCTCTGTAGCATCCAAGTTAAACATTAAATCAAACACTTGCTCATGAACAACATCAGGAGTACAGTTTTCTTTATCTACTTTGTTTACAACAACGATTGGCTTTAATCCTAATTCTAAAGCTTTACTCAATACAAATCGAGTTTGAGGCATAGCTCCTTCAAAAGCATCTACTAAAAGTAAAACACCATCAGCCATTTTTAAAACACGTTCAACTTCACCACCAAAATCCGCGTGACCAGGTGTGTCAATCAAATTGATTTTTACACCGTTATAATTTACCGATACGTTCTTGGAAACGATGGTAATTCCACGTTCACGCTCCAGGTCATTATTATCAAGAATTAAATCTCCTGTTTCTTTGTGATCTCCCATGGCCTCACATTCATGGATAATTTTATCCATAAGTGTAGTTTTACCGTGATCTACGTGGGCAATAATTGCGATGTTTCTTATTGATTGCATGTTCTAAATTTTGAGCGGCAAAAGTATGCTTTAAAAATGGATATAGTCTTTTAAAATCAACTTATTAATGACGTAACAAAAAACAGGCTAACTCCCTACAAATCAAGTCTAATAAATTTGAGCGTATTCTATTTAAATAACAAGAATTCAATGCCATCAAAAATGTACTTTAGCAATGCAAAATTTAATACCAATGAAAACCGAAGTTATTGATCTAAGAAGCGATACCGTAACACTTCCTTCCGAAAAAATGAAACTAGCAATGGCTAAGGCTCCATTGGGAGATGATGTATTTGGTGAAGATCCAACCATTAATGAATTAGAGGATTATACTGCGAAATTGTTTGGAATGGAGGCCGCTCTTTTTGTTCCTTCCGGTACAATGGCAAACCAAATAGCCATAAAAGTGCACACGCAGCCAGGCGAGGATATTATTTGTGATAGCTATTCACATATTTACCAATATGAAGGTGGTGGAATTGGTTTAAATGCGGGGTGTAGTACGAGTCTTATCAATAGCGAATCAGGGCAATTTAAGGCTGAGGATGTTAAACGATTTATTTACCCCGATGACATTCACAAACCCATTTCAAGGTTAGTTTCATTAGAAAACACATGTAACAAGGGAGGCGGAACAACTTGGGGTTTAGCCGATATTCAACAAATTAAGCAAGTATGCGTTGAGAATCAATTATCTTTTCATTTAGATGGGGCTAGATTATTTAATGCCCTTGTTGCTAGAAATCAAAGCCCCGAACAATTTGGAGAGCTGTTTGACACCATTTCCATTTGTCTTTCAAAGGGGCTAGGTGCTCCAGTAGGTTCTGTTCTTTTGGGCTCCAAAGCTGAAATTCATTTAGGTAGACGATATAGAAAAGTGTTTGGTGGCGGAATGCGACAGGCAGGTTCATTAGCCGCTGCGGGTTTGTTTGCACTAAAAAACAATGTTTCTAGACTTCAAGAAGATCATACAAAAGCAAAAGAAATTGAATCTGAACTACTGCAACTAAAATGGGTGGAGTCAGTTATTCCAGTACATACAAATATTGTTATCTTTAAACCTAAATCTGGATTTGAAGATTCCACCATTACCGAAAAATTAAAATCAAAAGGAATTCTAATTTCTAGTATGGGTAAAGGATTATTGAGAATGGTTACCCATTTAGATATTACAGAATCTAAACAACGTACTATTATTAAAATACTACGAGACTTATTTTAAAATAATAAAACTAAAAAAGCTGAGAATCTAAACTCTCAGCTTTTTAAAAATAATTTGGAAGTTCTTATTTCTTTGATTCCTTTTTCATCAACTGAATTGGATTTTTAACTTTGGTATTTAGCAAGGCAAAATCCATTACTTGATTCATATCTTCTACAAAATGGAATGTTAAACCCTTCAAATACTTTTCATCAATATCTTCAATATCCTGACGGTTATCTTCACACAGCATTATAGTGGTAATATTCGCTCTTTTTGCAGCCAGGATTTTTTCTTTAATTCCGCCAACGGGTAGTACCTTACCTCTTAAGGTAATTTCACCGGTCATTGCCATTTTGTTTTTTACTTTTCTTTGTGTAAATAAAGAGGCTAAGGCGGTAAAAATAGTAATCCCTGCTGAGGGGCCATCTTTTGGAATTGCTCCTGCAGGAACGTGTAAGTGAACATTCCATTTGTCAAAAACCTCTGGCTCTAAACCTAAATCAGCAGAATGTGCTTTTAAATACTGCATTGCTACAGTGGCAGATTCTTTCATCACACTTCCCAACTGACCAGTTAAAGTAATTTGACCTTTTCCAGGAGTTAATGAAGTTTCAATAAATAGTATATCCCCACCTACGGATGTCCAAGCCAATCCTGTTACTACACCCGCAATGTCATTTCCTTCGTATTTATTTCTTGCATGTCCTGGGCCAATAATATCTTTTAATTGCTCTGGCTTCACTTCCGTTTCATATTCTTCCTCTAAGGCAATATGTTTAGCGGTTTGACGAATCAACTTGGTAATTCTTTTCTCTAAAGTACGAACTCCTGATTCTCTGGTATACTCTTCAACCAGTTTCACAACTGTTTTGTTTGGTGCTTGGAACTGTTCTTTAGTAATTCCATGTTCTTTTAATTGCTTTGGAATTAAATGCTTTTTAGCAATTTGAGATTTTTCTTCTACTGTGTAACCACTAACTTCAATTATCTCTAATCTATCACGTAATGCAGGTTGAATAGCCGCTAGATTATTTGCCGTGGCCACAAACATCACCTTAGATAAATCATATTCCATCTCCACAAAATTGTCGTAAAAAGAACCATTTTGTTCTGGATCCAGCACTTCAAGCAAGGCAGATGATGGATCACCGTGTGCACCATGCCCTACTTTATCAATTTCATCTAGAATGAATACAGGGTTAGAAGAACCTGCCTTTTTTAAACTTTGAATTACACGGCCCGGCATTGCTCCAATATAAGTTTTTCGGTGTCCTCTAATTTCCGCTTCGTCACGTAAACCACCTAACGACATACGTACATATTTTCTACCCAATGCCTCAGCAATACTTTTTCCTAATGAAGTTTTACCAACTCCCGGAGGGCCTGCTAAACAAAGGATAGGCGCTTTCATATCCTTCTTTATTTTTAATACAGCTAGATGCTCTAAAATACGCTCTTTAACTTTTTCAAGACCAAAATGGTCTTTATCTAAAACCTTTGTTGCTCGTTTTAAATCAAAATTATCATCCGTAAAAATGCCCCAAGGAAGCTCTAAAATGGTATCAATATAATTTGCTTGAACCGAATACTCTACACCAGAAGGGTTTAGTCTTTCAAGCTTAGATAGTTCCTTTTCGAAGGTTTCTTTAACCTTCTTTGGAAATTTTTTGCCTTTGGCTCTCTTTTTAAACTCTTGAAGCTCTTGATCTACCGGATTCCCTCCCAGTTCTTCTTGAATTTGTCGCATTTGTTGATTCAAGAAGTATTCTCTTTGTTGTTTATCCAAATCAATTTTCACTTTGCTTTGGATATCGTTTTTTAACTCTAGAATTTGGTGCTCCTCTGTAAGAATTTCTAAAAGTTTTTCGGCTCTTTTAATTAAATCTAAAGTTGAAAGAAGATTCTGTTTAATTTCAACAGGTCTATCCAAATTACTAGCTATAAAGTTTATTAAAAACGAAGGACTTTCAATGTTTTTAATAGCCACAGATGCTTCTGAGGGAATATTAGGAGATTCATTAATAATTTTATTTGCCAACTCCTTTACCGAATCAATCAAGGCATCAAATCTTTGATCTTGCTCTAATTTTTCTGTAGCTAGAGCCGTTACTTGTGCAATAAAATATGGGGAAGTTTGAAGAAAATTCTCAATTTTAAATCTTCTTTGTCCTTGAATAATTACCGTTTTACTTCCATCTGGCATTTTTAGCATTTTAACAATGCGGGCAACCGTTCCAACTTCATGTAAATCCTCATAAGTAGGGTTTTCTGTTTTCGGGTCTTTTTGCGCAACAACCCCAATGGTCTTGGTAGTTTTCATCACGTCCTCAATTAACTTGATAGACATGTCTCTTCCAACGGTAATTGGAATTACCACTCCTGGAAATAAAACATTATTTCTAAGTGGCAAAACTGGTAATGATTCAGGAACTTCTTCACTGTTCATTCTATTTTCATCATCCTTAGAGAACAATGGGATAAATTCAGTTTCTTGATCTATTACTCCGCCTAATCCTAATATATCTAAATTCATGTGTGTTTTCTTAAAATCCACAACACTAACTAAATGATGTGGGGATTTGGGTTAATCAATTCCAGTGCCAATCAAATTATGGCAATTACTAAGAATTAAATTCGGTAAAAATGTCCGACTTATTTTAAATTCTTACGATAAATGGCAGTCATTTCGTACACTTCTTTAATGATTCCTTGTTCCATCTCATCGTAACTTAAACCTCTCCGACTCATCATAGCATCTGCTACTTCAGCAGCCTTGTTATATCTGAATTCCATCATACCAGCGGCACCTCCCCATGCAAAAGAAGGAATAAAATTACGCGGAAATCCGCCTCCGTAGATATTTGCACTTACGCCAACTACTGTACCTGTATTGAACATTGTGTTAATTCCACTTTTTGAGTGATCTCCCATTATGAGTCCGCAGAACTGTAATTCGGTATTGAAAAACCTACCGGTTTCATAACTCCATAACTTTACTTTGGCGTAATTATTTTTAAGGTTAGACGTATTGGTATCGGCCCCTAAATTGCACCATTCACCAATTACCGTATTACCAATAAACCCGTCATGCCCCTTATTAGAAAATCCGTAAATTACCGAATTGCTAATTTCGCCACCTGCTTTACTATGTGGCCCAATGGTGGTAGCACCATAAATTTTTGCACCCATTTTTAAACCTGCATGATCGCAAAGAGCTAATCCTCCTCTAACCATACTACCCTCCATTATTTCGGCATCTTTACCAATATAAATAGCTCCAGAATTGGAGTTTAAAATTGAAGCCTCCACTTTTGCTCCCTTTTCCAAAAAAATTCTATCTCCAATAATGGTATTAGATTCTGAGATTGGTTGAGAAATTCTATCCTTGGTAATGGCATTAAAATCTAATTCTAAGGCTTCTGCATTTTTTGAAAAAATATCCCAGGGATGTTCTACTATCAAAACCTCCTCTGAATATTGAATTTTGTTTAATGGTACAAATGAATTAAAATCAGTTAATGTAAGTAAATCACCTTCTAAAATATGAGCTGCTAATATCACCTCATCCTTTACAAGCATTTCTCCTTGTTTTAATGAAGAAATGGCCGACTCAACCTTACCGTCAGGGCACAAACCACCGTTAATTAAAAAATTATTTGATGTGATTTTTCTAGGGAATTTTTTAGTTAAATAAGATTCTGTTTCGTAAGATACAACGGCATTCAAGCATTTTTCCCATTTTTCATTAATGGTTAAAATTCCAATTCGTAAATTTCCAACCGGACGTGTGTATGTTAATGGAAGTAACTTTTGACGGGATTTGCCATCAAATAAAATAATATTCATGGTTATTTTTTTTCAAATGTAAATCAGCACAGTCATACCATACATATAGAACACATGATTTGAGCTGCTAAATTGTAATTAGGGCAAAAAAAAACTCCCACTGTTTCCAGTAGGAGTTTTAAATATTGAAAGCAAATTCTTATTTTTTGTTGAATTTTGCGTATTTCGTTTTGAATTTATCAATTCTACCAGCTGTATCAACCAATTGATTTTTACCAGTATAGAATGGATGAGATTTATCAGAAATCTCTAATTTCACTAATGGGTATTCGTTACCATCTTCCCATACAATTGTATCTTTTGTATTTGCAGTGGTTCTACCTAAAAAAGTATCTTCAGTGGTCATGTCTTTAAACACTACTAATCTGTACTCCGTTGGATGAATATCTTTTTTCATCTTGTATAAATTTTTATTCTATTCTTAAAATTAACCCATTATGTTGATTGGTAAAGTCAACTTAATTTCGGGCTGCAAATATACTTAAATGAATTTGATAAGCTAGTTTTTATTTAATTCTTTACTTGACTTATTTACACCATTTTGTGAATAATCACATATTTCTTTGGTAAAACAATAAATTCGATAGTATGCCGTATTGAAGTCGTTGTTATTTTTGCCTTTGCAAAATTATGAAGAAAATATCTTTCCTTATTTTTATTATCGGTCTTATAGGATTCAACTCTTGTAAAAAGGATGTTATAACCGATGACCCTAATGCACGATTACAATTTAGCATTGATACCTTAAAATTTGATACGGTGTTTACCTCTTTGGGTTCTACTACCAAGCGGTTTATGGTGTATAACAGAAATACAGAAAATGTTGTAATATCCTCCATAAAAATTAAAGGTGGAAATCTTTCCAATTTTAGAATTAACGTAAATGGACAGCCTGGAGATGCAACCGACATAGAAATAAAAGGACAAGACAGCATGTTTGTTTTTGCAGAGGTAACAGTAGATCCTAATACGCAAAACAATCCATTCGTCATATTTGATGAAGTTGAGTTTAAAACAAATGGAAACACCCAATCTGTAATTTTATCTGCATGGGGACAAAATGCTTATTACTATAAACCTAATTTATTTATTAATGGACTCCCTCCTATTTCTCACATAACCGACTACCCAGATTATTTCCCAATTGGAGGGCCTGTAATTGACCTACCCAATGATAAGCCACATGTAATTTTTGGTTTTTTAATGATTGATTCTGCGATCACATTAAATATTCCGGCCGGAACGCAATTACACTTCTACGATCAATCGGGTATGTGGGCTTATAGAGGCTCTACATTAAATGTGAATGGAGAATTAGGCAACGAAGTTGTTTTTCAAGGTACTAGGCTAGAATCCGGGTTTGATGATATTCCAGGGCAATGGGATAGAATTTTTCTGAATGAAGGTCCCAACGACCATCAAATAAATAATGCCATTATTAAAAATGCCTTTATTGGAATACAAGCGGAGGAGTTTTATTTAGATGGAGTTCCAGAACTAGCTACTAATTCTGTGAAACTTTACAACACGGTAATCAAAAACTCTGGTGGTTTAGGTTTGTTGGTAAGAAACCATAATATTATTGCCGACAATACCTTAATAACCAATTCGGGTAATGTTTTAGTGGCATTACAAGGAGCCGGTACTCACCATTTCTTGCACTCTACTATAGCCAACTATTCTTCAGGTAGTCGATCTGATGAATCCTTATTATTAAGTAACTACTTCTATCTCCCTACCACTGATGGCTCTAGGTTAGAAGTAGCAGGTGATTTCTCTGCAAAATTTGAAAACAGCATAATTTATGGGACCATTGAAGAAGAAATCTTGACCGACTCAACTACCGCTTCTGGATTTGATTATTTATTTGATCATTGTGTTTTAAAAACATTGAAAGACACTTTAGACCCCGGACTAAACGGAAAGTTCAATCATATTATACAAAATCCAAGTAAGCCAAATTCTTCTGTTAATTACGATCCGTTGTTTACAGATCCTTACAATAATGAATTTCTGCTTAATGATTCTTCTCGAGCAATTGATGAGGGAAGCTTTATTTTAATGGACACATTGGTATTGGATCTAAAAGGAGAGTCTAGAGATCTAACCCCAGACTTAGGTTCTTACGAAAAGTAAAATACCTTTGCCTACAAATTATTGTTATGGCAAAATACATCCGATTAAATCCAGACAAACCAGATTCTAAAACAGTTTCAGAAATTGCGAAGGCACTAAAAAATGGCGCGGTAATTATTTACCCTACAGATACTGTATATGGAGTGGGTTGTGATATTAATAATGCCAAGGCTATTGAAAGAGTAGCTCAAATAAAGGGAGCGAAAGCAAAAAAAGCCAACCTTTCCATAGTATGTCATAACTTAAGTCACCTTGCTGTATTTGTTAAACCTATTCCAAATTCTGTGTTTAGGGTATTAAAAAAATCCTTGCCCGGAGCATTCACTTTCATTTTACCGGCAAATAATAATGTGCCTAAGGTCTTTAATACCAAAAAAAAGGAAGTTGGCATTAGAGTTCCAGACAATAAAATACCTAGAAACATTGTGGAAGAACTAGGAAACCCTATTGTTACCACATCTGTAATAGATTTAGATGAACTTATTGAATATACCATGGATCCAGAAATGATCTTTGAACGATTTAAAGATCAGGTAGATATTGTAATTGATGGTGGATATGGTAACAACATCGCGTCTACAGTAGTGGCTGTAGAAAATGAATCATTTGAAGTAATTCGCCAAGGATTAGGCGAATTTAAAGGGTAACCTTTTGGTACTATTTAATAGGTATGTTTTTCAATATACCATCTGTAACTGACAATGTATCCAGGGTATTTGGGTTAGCAGCTTTGAAATAAAACTTTCCTTGAATTTGAGTACGTAAAGTATTTATTGAAGTAATTTCAATCTGTCCTTCATACGCTATATATGCTGAATTCAAACTATCTAAAACTGGCAAATAAGAAGCGTTGGTAGTTAAGATATCTACCGGATAAACTCCAACATCTTTTGCAGGTAAAGATAACACAATAGATTCCTTATCTTTAGTTGCCGTTATTAATAATAATGTGGTATGCAGTCCAGCGGCAATTTCGGTTGAAAAAGGATTTCCGTCAACACTTGCAGTTACTGCAGGGGTAATATCTTCTATTATTTCATCGGTAGTTTTATCACAACTCCCCAAAAACGTCAGACCACCTACAAGTACTGATAACGACAATACACTTTTTAACAATTTCATAGTAAAGATATTAAGCCGCAAATATCTAAATATAATTTGGGCTGGCATACTCTTATTTTCAAAAATTTATCATTAGTACATTTGTAGCCATTTTTACAATCAATGAACGAACTGTTTGAATATATCGAAATAATAGGGTCATTTGCCTTAGCCATTTCAGGAGCTCTAACCGCAATAAAGAAAAAATTTGATGGTTTTGGAATACTAATAATTGCTTTTGTAACAGCCATAGGGGGTGGAACCATAAGAGATGTTCTACTACCCAACCGAGAGGTTTTTTGGTTACAAGACCCCAAGCTAGTATATGTTATATTATTCGGCACAATTTTTACCATTGTTTTCAAATCCAAGCAAAAATTTATCTACCGACCATTGATGCTATTTGATGCCGTGGGATTGGGTTTCTTTACAATTCTTGGAGTAGAAATAGGTATTTCTCAAGGGTTAGACGCTATTTATTGTGCAATTATTGGCACCATTACTGGAACATTTGGTGGAATTACTCGTGATATTCTAGTACATAGAATTCCAATAATTTTTAGGAAAGAAATTTATGCCACCATCAGTATTTTTGGTGGTTTAATTTTTTATTACCTAAGGTTCACTGAGATTTCATTAGTGTGGGTAAAAATTATCCCAATTTCGTTTATCATTCTGTCTAGATTGATTGTTGTAAGGTTTGAACTAAGTCTGCCCTCCATATATAAATACGATTAAGTTACAAATGGAGTTTCTAATACCCATCTGTTGAAATAAAGCGGTAATAAATACCATCATTTTCAACTTAGCTCTTAATTTGGTCAAATACTTATTTAACGTTTTAGCAGTTGGTATTAAATTACATTTTCATAGGTTTTTTTATTGTCGGATTTATAGTTGCGATAATAAGAGTTGTGGGGTACATTTTTCGAGATTATTTGGAAACCACAATGGGTTGGGTATTTACGGAAGTAGACCTTCAGGTATTTTCGGATATGGTTCGAAGCACTTTTGACATGGCCGATGCAAGTATTGGAATTGTTCTTTATTTGATGGGGGTAATGACCTTGTGGTTAGGTTTTATGAAGATTGGCGAAGATGGAGGTTCAGTTCAAAAACTGAGTTCTTTGGTGAGTCCATTTTTCAGAAAACTTTTCCCCGAGATTCCAAAAAACCATCCTGTTACTGGTAGTATTATGATGAATTTTGCTGCGAATATGCTTGGTTTGGATAACTCTGCAACCCCAATGGGTCTTAAAGCCATGAACGGACTCCAAGAGTTAAATACCAATAAAGAGGAAGCCTCCAATTCTATGATAATGTTTTTGGTACTTAACACCTCGGGGTTAACTATTGTACCCATTAGTGTTATGGCATATCGAGCACAAGCTGGAGCAGCAAACCCTACCGATGTTTTTATTCCAATACTAATTGCCACATACTTTGCTACAGTTGTGGGACTTATTACCGTTTCCATTTATCAAAGAATTAATTTGTTAAAAAACGGCTTGGCTATTTATCTCATTGGGATAACTTCGATATTAGGACTTACCGTTTATGGACTCATGCAATTGCCTAAAGCCTCCCTAGAAACTGTTACTTCTGTGGGTGGAAATTTTATCCTCTTAAGTATTATTGTCACCTTTTTTATTCTTGCTTTTAAAAAGAAGGTGAATGTCTATGAGTCCTTTATTGAGGGTGCAAAAGAGGGCTTTAAAACTACCATATCCATAATTCCTTATTTAGTTGGAATGCTAGTTGCCATTGGTGTATTTAGAGCATCTGGCACTATGGAGTATGTTATTGATGGCATGGGTTGGCTCTTTGCCTCTATTGGCATTAACACAGATTTTGTTCCGGCATTGCCAACAGCATTTATGAAACCTTTAAGTGGTTCAGGGGCCAGAGGAATGATGCTTGAAACCTACCAACATTACGAATCATTAAACCTTGGTTATAGTGGAGCAGACCATTTTGTGTCCAAAATGGCCTCTATATTTCAAGGCTCAACCGAAACCACTTTTTACACTATTGCGGTATACTATGGAGCCATAAACATTAAAAAAACCAGATATACCGTTCAAGCCGGGTTATTAGCTGATTTGGCAGGCATTATTGCGGCAATATTTATTGGTTATATTTTCTTCCATTAAAAAAGGGGCTGTTAGCCCCTTTTCCAAATTTCTTAATCTTTTATTTGGCTGATGGTTTGGCATAATACTTACCATACAACTTAGTTCTTTCTTGGCTGCTTCCTGCCGTAAACGGGTATTGACCAAATATTTCATCAATCATTTGTTGCATTTTTTTGTCCTTAATAGAATATTGATCAAACTCCCCAGTAGCACCACCCTGCCAAACAAGTTTCTTTTTTGAGGCATCTACTAGATCAATCATAATAGTAGTTTCATTATAAACGTAAGCAGTAGTATAAGAATCCCAACCTCTATAACCGTAGTATCCTCCATAATACCCTCCATAACCTGGGGAACTCGTTGTATAACCCACCTTTTGTTGTACATTTCCTAATATAGCCACAAACAAATCTGGGTTATCGGACTTTTTATACCCCAGTAAATTCAAATATTCTTCGGTTAAAGATTTTAACCTACTAGCCCCCGGACCCATTAAAGAATCTGCCCCAGGTAAATAATTATAGGTCATATAATTCTCAAAACTTGCGGATTTATCATAATCGGATATTATGGTAAATGTACTAGTACAAGAGGAAATTACTCCTAAAGTAAGAACTAATACTAGAACTTTGAAACTTAAGTTGTTCATTTTTTTGACGTTTTAATTGTTTACGAAACCATACCTTTAAGAGTTTCAATGACAACATCAATTTCTTCTTTTGTGTTTTCCTTACAAAAAGAAAAACGCATGGATGCTCCTACAGAATTAATCGCATTTAAAACATGAGAACCACCTATTCCTCCAGAACTGCAAGCACTACCTCCTGATACATAAATACCTTTTAAATCCAATTGAAACAAAATCATATCATTATTAGACACCGATGGGAAATTGACACTTATAATAGAATTAACACTATCCTTAAGGTTACCGCTATTACCGTTAAAATTCACCTTATCAAAACAAAAAGTAAGTTGTTCCTTAAAATATGATTTTAACTCATTAATGGTTTTATTAATTTGACTCTCCTCCTGAATTGCTATTTCCAAAGCTTTTGAAAAACCAACTATCCCAAGGAGATTCTCCGTCCCGCCTCTAAGTTCACGTTCTTGTTTCCCTCCATTAGATTGAGGCGTTAATGAAACTCCTTTCTTTTTATACAAAAAGCCAGCTCCCTTAGGACCATGGATTTTATGAGCCGAACAAGAAGCTAAGTCTACCGGTAATTCATTCAAATTAATTGGGAAGTGGCCAATGCTTTGTACCATATCACTATGAAAAGTAGCGTTATAAATTTCACATAACTCCCCTACCCGTTCAATATCTAAAATGTTTCCGATCTCATTGTTAACATGCATCAATGAAACTAGAGAGTTTGGATTTTCCTTTAATATTAATTCTAAATTATTTAAATCGATATCACCATTTGGCAAAATTTTAACCCATTTAACTTCTACACCAAAAAGTTTAACCGCCTTAGCTATGCTATCTAAAATTGCTGGGTGCTCTATGGGAGAAGAGATAATTGTTTTTACCCTACCCAATTCGACCGTACCTAAAATGGCTAGGTTATCGGCTTCAGTACCTCCAGATGTAAAAAATATTTCACCAGGTTGGCAACCAAGCAGTGAAGACACTTTAGAACGACAAGATTCAATAATTGCTTTAGATTTTCTACCTAAACCATGTGTAGAAGACGGATTCCCATCCGCCTCCATAGCCTTAATAATTGCCTCTTTTACGCGAGGTTCTAAAGCGGTTGTTGCCGCATTATCAAAATAAATTGGCATAATAATGATTTATCTATTCTCTCTAATAATTTCTTTCATATCCGAAATTAGCTTTTCAGCCAATATTTCTGCGGTAGTTTGATGTTCACTTTCAGAATAAATCCTAATAATTGGTTCGGTATTAGATTTTCTTAAATGAACCCATTCTTTATCAAACTCAATTTTCAATCCATCCTCTGTATTGATAGGTTGGTTTTTATATTTTTTTTCTACCAACTCTAATACTTTATCTACATCAATTTCAGGAGTAAGGCTAATCTTATTCTTAGAAATATGGTAGTTTGGATATGAAGATCTCAAGGCAGAAGCTTTACATTCCTTTTCTGCTAAGTGAGATAAGAACAATGCAATTCCAACTAAAGAATCTCTTCCGTAATGTAATTCAGGGTAAATTACACCTCCGTTACCTTCTCCTCCAATTACAGCATTAACTGCTTTCATTTTGTTGACCACATTTACTTCACCCACAGCAGATGCATGATGATTTTGGCCAAATTTTTCAGTAACATCTCTCAAAGCTCTAGTAGAAGACATATTAGAAACGGTGTCTCCCTTTGTTTTACCCAAAACATAGTCGGATACCGCAACTAAAGTATACTCTTCACCAAAAACTTCTCCGGTTTCACTTACTAGGGCTAACCTATCCACATCTGGATCTACAACAATTCCTAGGTCATAGGCTTCATCCTTCATGACAGAGATTAGCTCCGTTAAATTTTCAGGCAAGGGCTCTGGATTATGAGGAAATTTACCATTGGGCTCACAATACAACTTTTTTACCTCTACATTTAGAGCTTCTAAAAGTTGGGGCACAAAAATTCCACCAGTAGAATTCACAGCATCTAGTACTACTTTAAATTTACGCGCTTTAATGGCATCAACGTTTACTAATGGAAGATCCAAAATTTGTTGAATATGAATATTACCAAATTCATCATTTTTTTCTATAGATCCAAGGCTATCCACCTCCGCAAAAACAACCTCATCTTTATCTGCTAACTCCAGTACTTCTGCACCATCAGTTGCGCTAATAAATTCACCTTTATCATTTAACAGTTTCAGCGCATTCCATTCTTTTGGATTATGACTTGCGGTAATTATTATTCCACCAATAGCCTTGTAATAAGGTACTGCTACTTCAACTGTAGGTGTTGTAGATAAACCTAGGTCAACTACATTTATTCCAAGGCCTTGCAAGGTGGAACAAACAAGGTTGGAAACCATTTCACCAGAAATTCTGGCATCACGACCCACCACAACTTTAGGTGTTTCAGAATTGTTTTTTTGCAAAAGCCAAAAGCCAAATGCTGATGTAAACTTTACTACGTCTAATGGTGTTAAACCTTCATCAGGTTGGCCACCAATTGTTCCTCGAATTCCGGAAATTGATTTTATAAGGGGCATTTATTTTCGTTTTTAGGGGTGCAAAGATAAATACAAAACAAGGCATTATTCTACCAAAAACTGAAGTTATATTAACATGTTAATACTCTTGTTAACAAAACAAAAATTGCCCTCAAAACCCACCTTTTTGTTTTATTATCTTTGGTGAAGCAGTACATTTGCACGCTTATGGAAGACCATTCTGATTATCTGCCTTTTGAAGATGGAAACATAAACCATTTGATAAAGAAATTTGAAGAAATGCAAGCTCTTGGAGCAGAGTATTACTTTGATGTAGAAGAATTTGAAGAATTAATTGATTATTATTTAGTTGAATCCAATCAAGAATTGGTGCAACTCTTAATAAAATTAGCCAAAGGTCAACATCCAGAATCACCTGCTCTCCAGCTTAAAGAAGCAGAATCATTAGTTTACAGTGAACAAGCAACAGAAGCCATTCGAATAATTGAAAAAGTTTCTCTGTTTGAAGACTCTAACCCTGAACACTATTTTAGCAAAGCCTCTATTTATAGTATGGCCGACCAAAAAGAAAAAGCCATTGAAATTTTAAATAAACTAGTTTCCATTTCGGAAAACGAAGATAAAATTGAGGCAAAACTCGCTTTAGCCAAAGAATTTCAAGAAATAGGAGATTTTCAAGCCTCTGTTTCAGAGTATCTAGACATTTTAAGAATTAGTCCTGACAATGAAGATGCTTTAATGGAAATAAGTTTGAGTTGTGAGTTAAGTGGTCAATACCAAAACGGGGTAGACATTATCAATAAATTTATTGATGATAACCCTTACTCTCATTTTGCGTGGTTCTCTTTGGGGAACATGTATATGACAATGGATAACTATTCGGAAGCAGTCAGAGCGTATGAATATGCAACTTTGATTAACGATAAATTTTCTGAGGCCTTTTTTAATTTAGGAAATGCTTTTATGAAAATTGAACAATTTGAAAACGCAATTGATTCCTATAAAAGTTCCATTTTACCAAATTATGTAGATCCAATCACTTATAATTTTATAGGGCATTGTTACATCGTTTTAGAAAAAAACGAAGAAGCCATTACCTACTTTCAAAAGGCGGTTGACCATAGTCCGGAGTATTCTGATGGGTGGTTAGGGTTTGCCGTGGCCTATTCTAATATGGATCAGGCGCAAGAAGGTTTACTATACATTGAAAAAGCTATTAAGCTAAACCCAAATAACATGTACTACCAATATTTTCATGCAGATCTTTTAGTTAACCTTGGAGAGTATGAAAACGCAGAGGTTATTTACCAAAAAGTGTTTAATTCTGAAATTGAAAATACAGGAATCTTTTTAGACTATTCAGAAGCCTTAATGGCAAATGGTAAAACCAACGAATCATTAAAAGTATTGGTAGATGGCATAACAAAGTACCCAGATGAGGCTAATCTTTATTATAAATATGCAGCAATGTTAGTGCATATTGGTAATATTACAGATGCCGAATCTATTTTGTTTTTAGCATTAGAAATAGATTCAAAAAAATCAAATCAATTCCTTGAGTACTGCCCTGAAGCAGTAAACCATATTGGAATTATGGATTTAATAGAAAATTACAAATAATATGAATTTTGATTTACCTTTTCTTCCTAATAGGACAGAAAAACCAAGAGAAAAAGGTCTTACCATGATGATGGATAAAGGTCTTAGTAACCGACAAACAGAATATTTTATTGAATCATGTGGTGATTTAATGGATGTGGTAAAGTTTGGGTTTGGAACATCTTATATAACAAAGAACCTAAAAGTAAAATTGGCCATGTATAAAGAGGCTAATATTAAATGCTATTTGGGCGGCACTTTATTTGAGGCATTTGCAGTTCGTAACATGTTTGATGATTACCGTAAACTTTTAGGTGATTTAAAATTAGAATACGCAGAAGTATCTGATGGATGTATTCATATACCGGAAGAACAAAAACTAGAGTTTATTTCTGAATTAGCTAAGGATTTTACGGTGTTAAGTGAAGTGGGATCTAAAACCGATGCCGATTTATTAAGTGAAGAAGATTGGATTAGAAAAATGAAATCAGAGCTTCAGGCAGGTGCTTGGAAGGTAATTGCTGAAGCTCGAGAAAGTGGAACTATCGGGATTTTTGATAAGGATGGAAACGCCAAGCAATCCATGATTTCACATATTTCTGAAGAAATTGGAAATGACAACGTTCTATGGGAAGCTCCGCAAAAATCGCAACAAGTGTGGTTTATTAACCAGTTTGGAGCGAACGTAAACCTTGGTAATATTGCACCACATGAAGTTATTCCTTTAGAGACCTTGCGTTTAGGTTTACGTGGTGATACATTATTTAACTTTTTGCCAGAAGACTTGGCAAAAAAAATGATGTAAACTTACATTAACAATTTATATAGCTAGAAAGGTCTGGGCCTTCTAGCTATTTTTTTACCTAAGAAATAATTAAATATGAGAAGTTTAAAAGACTATTTACTAATCACACTAAAGGGAATGGCTATGGGTGCAGCTGACGTTGTGCCTGGGGTCTCTGGAGGAACCATTGCCCTAATAGCTGGTATATATAAGGAACTTATTGACACCCTTACTTCTTTAAACTTTGATTTGATAAAGGTTATTAAAAAAGATGGCCTTGTTGCAGCATTTAATGCCATAAACGGAAAGTTTTTACTCGCATTAATATCCGGAATTGCAATTAGCATACTTTCTCTAGCCAAAATATTTAATTACCTCTTACATAATGAACCTGTGTTAGTTTGGGCTTTTTTCTTTGGCCTAATTGTAGCTTCCGTATGGCTAATTGGAACCCGAGTTTCTAAATGGTCATTAGGAAATTGGGTAGCCCTAATAATTGGAGCAATTATTTCATTTGGGGTAACGGTTGTATCTCCAGCTCAAGGACCTGACACAATGTGGTATTTATTTCTATCAGGAGTATTAGCCTTTGTGGCTATGATTTTACCTGGTATTTCCGGGAGCTTTATTCTCTTATTATTAGGAGCTTACCATCTAATTCTAGGCAAAGTTAGTACCTTATTAGATGGCGTAAAAGCAATGGATTTTACCATTATTTTAACCAATGGGTTAGAACTAGGTCTTTTTGCTATAGGAGGAATTGTTGGTTTATTAAGTTTTTCTCGTGTTCTTAAATGGATGTTTGAAAAATATGAAAATAGAACATTAGCCTTATTAACGGGCTTTTTAATTGGTTCATTAAATAAAGTATGGCCTTGGAAAGAAGTACAAGAGGTATTTGTAAAACACGCTGGCGAAGCCAATGAGAAAGTGATTCCATTGGTGGAAAAGAATGTATTACCCAATGCAAACTATTCAATTGTAACAGAAAATGATCTGCTAATTGGCTTAACAACAAAATCTCCGCAAATTGGTGCTGCAATAGGGCTGTTTGTTGTGGGTTTCCTTATTATCTTTGTTTTGGAAAGAGTTTCAGCAAAAAAATCATAATTACGATTTCTATTTGAATTTTTAATAGCTATAAAAATCACCAAATGAAAAAATACGGACTAATTGGACATCCCTTATCTCATACCTTCTCTCCAAAATACTTTAACGATAAATTCAAAAGTGAGGGTATAGATGCTCAATATGAAGCCTATGATTTAGAAGATATCACTAACTTAAGAGAGTTTATTAAAGATAATGATCTTTCGGGGGTGAATATTACCATTCCTTACAAAAAAACAATAATGCGTTACATGGACCGATTAGACCCACTAGTTGCACGTGCTAAAGCTGTAAATTGTATCAAAGTAGAAGATGGTGAATTGGTAGGTTATAATACCGATTTATTAGGTTTTCGAAAGTCTTTACGAGACCAACTAGGCTACAAAAGAGCTGCTGCAATTGTTATGGGTACCGGAGGTGCTTCTTCAGCCATAAAAGGGGCGTTAGAGGTAATGGGTATACCGTACTTAGTAGTTTCAAGAAACACAAGAGTTGGTGATTTAACCTACTCGGGGCTTACCAAACGTATTTTTGAACAGTATAATTTGTTTATTAACACCACCCCGGTTGGAATGGCTCCTAATACGGATGAGGCTCCAGATATTCCATATCAGTTATTGACAGAAAATCACTATGTTTTTGATTTGATTTACAATCCTGAAAAAACCAAATTTTTATCTTTAGCAGAAGCTCAAGGTTGTAATACAAGAAATGGATTGGAAATGCTTCATTTACAAGCAGAGGAAAGTTGGAAGATTTGGAGTAAGTAATAAAACATTCTCCTTACTCCCGGGAACGTTGACTCTCCTTGTAAAAGGTTTTTAGCGAATTATTTAAAATTACGGCCATATCTAGGTCAGTACGTTTAATAATGGCCATTCCACTTCGTTTACGCACGTAATACGGGAATGGCTTTTTTAATGGCTCCATAATGGTATTCATAATAATCACACCCTCTTGATGGCCACTCATATTAGGAAAAAAAATATCGCCCACATCTAACACATACACAGGTACATTTTGGGGTATTTTGATGCTCGTATCTATTTCCAAATTATCATCTAAAAAAATATTACTGTAATCACCATCTCTTACTTTTTTACTGTCCCTTCCATTAAAAAACCGTAGGTCACTAAAGTCATATACCGATGAAAAGGCCAAGTAGGTTTCTTTGTTTTTTTCGTGAATTTCTTTTATTTTTTTTACCCGAGCAACATCTTGTCGAAAATGTTTCATCTTGGCTATCATTGCATCCTGACTGTGAAGCCGCACTAACAAAACGCCTTTTTTGAGATTCTGAATATGAGAATAAGCTTCTGTTTTATTTTGTGGCAGAGAAAAGCCCATCAACAAAATTGAAATTACGCCAAAAAAGAATTCTTTCATTTTTTTAAATAGAAACGCAAAAATATAGGGTTTGGTTAAAAAAGAGAAATAAAAAAGCCTGAAGCTATTTCTAACTTCAGGCCAAAACAAAACTTCATTTAATAATTACTCATACCTCGCGGATAGATAAGATAATACTTGCGAATATGCATTTTCTGCGTTCTCGTAATTATATTTATCTGATCCTTTGTTGGCAAACCCGCCCGTTCCTTGGTATTCAATTTCTTTTAATTCTTTTCCAGCCATACTCATTTGAGTTTGAAACCTGTTTACTAAACCAGGAGTAATCCAAGTATCCATATCCGCAAAAATGGCTAATACATCGGTTTCAATTTTCTTTAGTTTTTCTACATCATATTCCGGCATTCCATAATAAACAACACAGGCCACATCTTTTTCGCCTGCGTAAATTGCAGTTTGTAAAGACCATGCTCCGCCAGCACTCCATCCTAACGAACCAATTTTTGCATCAGTACCCACATAGTCAATAGCCCCCTTAATTATCGAGATATTTCTATTATACTGACTTGACATAAGATACCTCATGGCCTGTCCGTTAGTTTTTGCAACCTTACCATCGTACAAATCGATAGCTAAAACATTTACATTCTTAAGATCTTTCCAAAGAGTATACGCTTCTTCCTTTACTTCTGTACTCAAGCCCCATCTATCGTGGTAAACAAAAAGCCAATTATTAGATGGTGTTTCTGATTTTATTAAATAGGCTTGACCCGGGTGTTCTTGAGGTATAGAAAATGATATCATTTCTCCAACGCTAGCGTCAAAGTTTGATGTGGCTGTTACCTCTGAATATGAGTTTTCGCCATTGTTTCCTTTTTCACCTGCATACATAGTAAATGTAAGTGGTAAAATACATGCTGTTAGTAAGTGTTTAATTTTCATAGTGTAGTGTATTGGTGAAACAAATGTAGAGTTTCATACGACATTACAAACTATAATTCCTAATACTTAAACATATTGACTAAATATTAAAAGCAATTACACAAAAACAACATTTACAACCAAATAAAAACGTCAAAAATTATGTGTTTACCAAATAATTGAAAATTAATACCAAATAATTAAAATGAACATTTTCTATCATCTACCTGTATTAATTCAAAAAAAAAGGGCTACTAAACAGTAGCCCTTTTCGATAGTTTTTTCTGAATTGTATTATTTAATCCCTAATTTTTTTCTTAAATTTTTTGGAATACCATCCTTATGAATCAAAATGTTCATTGTCTTGTACTTCACGTAAGCCTCTGACGCAAAGAAATACCCATCGCTATACTTAGTACCCCAAGAGTTTTTTACAATATAGTATTTGGTTCCATGCTGATCTGTAGCCATACCTGTAATGTGCATTCCATGATCGTCTGTAGTTTCTTGACTATCATATGCGGCTTGCCTGTTTTCTTGAGTAATAACTTTCTCTTCTACTGGGGAATCAAAAGCAGAACCTTTCTTTTCAGCGCCTGCGTCACTAAAGTTTTTATTATCCTTACCTTTTACTACAATGTTATCCATATCACCAGGAACAACAGCTAACCTATCTCTAAACGAAAAACCCTTCTCGCTCACATCAGCAGCCCAGGCAATAGAGTAGCCATTTTCTAATGAACTTTCCATTACTGTCATAAACTCATCTAAAGGTAAATTGTAAAACTCTTTCCATAACCAGTTATCTGCTACAGCAATTGGAAATTCAGAATAATACGGATGATGATTAAATGAAGTTAACGCAATATAATCATCTGGATTTAATTTAGTCATTTCTAAAAACGACTTAGGCGTATATTTTTTTCCTTCAAACTCGAATTCTTCTGGAATTTCACCTAAATACGCATTAAGAGTACCTTCAATTGCAGGCTTCCAAGCCGTAGAAAGCTTTTTATTTGGGTTTTCAACAATGACATCTACCATGGCTTTTAAAACTTTATCTAACTCACCATGCATGTGCTTATCCGTACCATAGTTCAAACCAGTGTAAACAGTATCCGGAACCATTCCGTAATGTTTCATCACATAAACCACATCATGAAATGCCCCACCCGGACCAAAATTCAATTCACCATACATTCTAACTGTTTTGGTAGCTTTATCAGAATAGGTATGCCAAACCACAAACATCTCAGATAGGTCATATCTCTTACCCGTCATTCTTTCAATTTCGGCTTCAAAAAATGAAAGTGCCGAAAAACTCCAACAAGTACCTGATCTATACTGATTCTTCACATCTGTGGCTTCAATACTGTTTTGAATTGTAAATAAATAACCACCGTCTTCGGTGTTTCTAACAGTGTCTGCTTCTTGAGCATTTAATCCTCCAATGGTTGAAATTGCAACCGCACCTAATAAGGCAATTTTTTTAAACATGGACATTTTGTTTTATTCGTATAAATTTGGCCGGCAAAATACAGCGTTTATGTGGTTCAACAAGCAAATATTTGAAAAAGGGTTCTGGAACAGTTTAAATGGTAATAAATCTATTTTTGTTGTTACCTTCCTTTTAGGTACAACATTCCTTTTATCGTTTGCACCTCATCCCTACCATGTATCCTATACGGAAATAGAATACAAAAAAACAGATAATACTATGACCTTCTCTGTAGAGGTCTTTACCGATGATTTAGAATCTGGAATAAAACTAAATTACCAGCCAGAAAAGTTTCAATTATCTACATCGAACATAGATTCTACCAATGAAAGGCTTATTCAAAAATATATTTTGGACCATTTCAACATTATACTTGACGGTATTGTATTTAAACAAATAGAATTTTTACCTACCGAATCAAACCCTGATAGAACGGTCATTTACTTTCAAATTACAAACCTCCCTCCTTTTCACGGTCTGACTCTTTACAGCGAACTGCTTACTTCTTTATTTAATGATCAGCAAAATATTGTGGAATTTAAATATAATAGTACTACTGAAAAAGCTCTTTTAACCAAAGCAAAAAAGAACGTTACTTGGAAACTAAACTAAAGGGGTGGTATTATTTATCATTCTATTAATGGTTTTTACATAAATGATACACTACCTCTCAATTATAATTTTTTCTTTGTGACTGAAATCAACCAGATATGATCAACATAAATAAGCTTTTAACTATTTTCTCTGTACTTGTATTTTCTTTATCGAGTGTGGCACAAAACACAATTACCAACTCTACTATCTATAGTTCAGATAAGTTTAAGCAATTAAAAGAAGAACTCCCTGGCCCTAATATGTACAGATCTGCCTCTGGAGCACCAGGCCCCGAATACTTTCAGCAGCAAGCAGATTACGTTATTGAGGTAGTTTTAGATGATGAAAAACAAAAAATTACAGGTAAAGAAACCATTACATACCATAATAATAGCAAAGATGAACTGACATATTTATGGATTCAACTGGACCAAAATATGCGTGCGGAAGACTCGGATACAAAAAAAATAAACCAATCCTCTATGGGAAAAAATGGTTTGTCTTTTGGGCAAATGAAAAAAATGCATAACAATTTTGAAGGTGGTTTTAATTTGACATTGGTACAAACTAGCAATGGGAAAGATCTTCATTATTTCATTAATAAAACAATGATGCGTGTAGACCTGCCTACTCCATTAGCTCCTGGTTCTAAAATGAGCTTTAATATTGAATGGTGGTATAACATCAATGACCGTATGGAAATTGGTGGTAGAAGTGGCTTCGAGTTCTTTGAAGAAGACAGTAACTACCTTTATACTATAGCTCAGTTTTATCCTAGAATGGCTGTTTATAATGAAGTGGAAGGTTGGCAAAACAAACAATTTCTGGGCGGTGGTGAATTTGCTTTGACTTTTGGAAATTACAAGGTAAGTATTACTGCTCCCGAAGATCACATTATTGGTGCTACTGGATCTCTGCAAAATGCATCATCCGTTTTAACATCAGCCCAACGTAAAAGACTTGTAACTGCTAAAAAATCAGATACCCCTGTCATGATTGTTAATCAAAATGAGGCGGAATCAGCTGAAAAAACAAGAAAAAGTAAAACCAAAACATGGACTTTTTATGCCGAAAATGTGAGGGATTTTGCGTTCGCATCTTCTCGAAAATTTATTTGGGACGCAATGGGTGTAAAAGTGGGCGACAAAACGGTTATGGCCATGAGCTACTACCCTAAAGAAGGGAATCCATTATGGGAACAATATTCAACCCGAATTGTAGCCCATACTATTGCTACATATTCAAAATATACCATTGATTATACTTATCCGGTGGCTATTTCTGTGCACTCGAAATGGATTGGAATGGAATATCCAATGATTTGTTTTAATGGAGGAAGACCAGAGAAAGATGGCACCTATTCTGAAAGCACAAAACACGGTATGCAATCAGTAATTATTCATGAAGTAGGCCATAATTTCTTTCCTATGATTATCAATTCAGATGAAAGACAATGGACTTGGATGGATGAAGGCTTAAATACATTTGTACAATATTTAACCGAGCAAGAATGGGATAAAAACTATCCATCTAGAAGAGGGCCTGCTCAACACATTGTACCATATATGAGTAGTGACCCTGCTTCAATGGTTCCTATAATGACCAATTCAGAATCAATATTACAATTTGGTAATAATGCCTATGCCAAAACAGCTACCTCATTAAATATTTTAAGAGAAACAATTATGGGTAGGGAGCTATTTGATTATGCTTTTAAAACCTATGCAGAAAGATGGGCATTCAAACACCCTACTCCTGCAGACTTTTTTAGAACTATGGAAGATGCATCGGCTGTAGATTTAGATTGGTTTTGGAGAGGTTGGTATTACACCATAGATAATGTAGACATTTCTTTAACTGATGTAAAATGGTATAAAGTAAATACTCAAAACCCAGAAGTTGAAGCAAAAAGAAAGAAATACGAAGATAATATGCGTATTGAAGACATAGGCACATTAAGGCATAAAGATGAACCTGCAACAGTAGTTGACCAGGATGAAACCATGAAAGATTTCTACGATAAATCCAACCCGTATTCATTTGATATTTTAGATGTTAAGAAATATGAATCATACATGAAAAAGCTCACTCTTGAGGAAAAAGCCTTTTTAGATACTAATTTGAACTATTATGAACTAAAATTTGATTTAGTTGGAGGTTTAGTTATGCCAATAATCGTTGAGTTCGAATTTGCAGACGGGAGCAAACAAGTGGAACGTATACCTGCCGAAATTTGGAGAAAAAGTAACACAACGGCTACTAAGTTATATTGGTTTGATAAAACATTAGTTAGAGTGGTTTTAGATCCATACTTGGAAACGGCTGATATAAATAGGGGAAATAACTACTGGCCCCACCAAACTCAACCATCAAGGTTTGATATTTACCAATCCAAAAGAAAAAACAAAAGACAAGCCATTGGAGAAAACCCAATGCAAAAAGCTAAAAGAGCCAAAGAAGCTGAATCAAAATAAAAGCCTCTTTTACGCCTTCTGATTTGGATCAATTTACTCCTTCTGTTCTGCTGAAAAATGGTCATTTAAGCACCATTTGGCCAACTCTTTTCCGAAAAAACAATATTACTTTTAGTAGGACAAGAATAAATACAAATGATCAAGATTTTCTAGACCTAGACTGGAAAACAGCCGGTAACGAAAAGCTATTAATAATCGGTCACGGCCTAGAAGGAAGTTCTAGCTCATCATACGTTATTGGTTTAGCCCAAAATGCAATCCAGAAAAACTATGACGTGTTGGCCATTAATTGGAGGGGTTGCAGCGGAGAACCTAATAATAGGTTTGAATCTTATCATACCGGAAAATCGAATGACTTAAGAGTTGTAATTAATCACATTCTAAAAAAATACTCGTACCCCTCTATATATTTCGCAGGCTTTAGTATGGGAGGTAATATTGGTTTAAAGTATGCTGGAGAGATAGGTAAGAACATAGATTCAAGAATAAAGAAAATAGTAGCCGTTTCCACTCCCGTAGACCTTGAAAGCTCTTCTTACCAACTTGCCAAAACTCAAAACATGCTTTACATGTTTCGTTTTTTAAGGACGCTTAAAGAAAAATATTTAGAAAAAGTAAAACTGTTTCCTAAAAAGGAATTGGACACCAAAAAGATTCTTAGTTCAAAAACATTTTTGGAGTTTGATGAGCATTTTACTGCACCTGCGAATGGATTTAAAACTGCGTTGGATTATTGGACTAAATCGAGTAGTAAACCCTATCTACTCTCCATTTCAGTTCCTTGTCTAATTATTAATGCACAAAACGATCCGTTTTTAGCAACGGAATGCTACCCCTACGATGAAGTTGCTTCAAATAAACATTTGACTATGCTAGTGCCAAAATATGGCGGACATGTTGGGTTTATAGTATCCAATAAAAATATGGAGATTACCTGGGCAGAGAAAAAGATTTTAGAATATTTTGCCAAATAAAAAATCCCGACATGTTCATGTCAGGATTTTAATTGTCACTATTATTGATTTTAACTAGAATGCTACCTCAGGAGCAACATCAGTACCCTCTTTAGCTTCAAAGTATGGCTTTTCATCAAACCCACTATTATTTGCAATAATGCTATTTACAAAGCCTTTAGTATACGTATTATACATTCTAGCCGACTCATTATATCTGGTTCTAGCCACCGAAATTCTATTCTCTGTACCTTCCAATTGTGCTTGTAATTGCATAAAGTTTTGATTTGCCTTTAGGTCTGGATATTTTTCCACAACCACCATCAATTTACTTAAAGCACTTCCTAAGCCGCCTTGTGCAGCATTAAAATTTTGCAAATCGGCAGTTGTCATGTTACTCGGGTCAATATTTACCGATGTTGCCTTTGCACGCGCTTCAACAACTCCAGTCAGAGTTTCCTTTTCATGATCTGCGTAACCTTTAACGGTATTCACCAAATTCGGGATTAAATCAGATCTCCTTTGATATTGACTCTCAACATCTGCCCAAGACTTTGTTACCTCTTCCTGCAAAGCCACCATGGTATCATATTTACCGGTAAACCATGAAAATCCAATAAATCCTAAAACAGCTATTACACCTACTCCTATTAGTATATTCTTCATATTTATTTTATTATTTCCGTAAAATTAGTCAAAAAAAAGAGGCTTACTTTTCAGGAGCCTCTTTCTTAAGTTTTATTAATCAATTAACTCCACGCTTCGCTTTAAGAAAGCACTTAGTTTTTCTCCTTTCAGTAAATTCTTAGATAGCAGTGCTAAATCAATAGCTTGTTGTGCTAAATTAGATTTCTTATCCGCATCAACTTCCACCAAGATCTTACTAGTTAATGGATGGTTTGCATTCACCACCAAATTGTACATATCAGGGAAATTACCCATTCCCATCATGCCGCCACCCATAGCTTGCTGATCTTTCATTCTACGCATAAACTCTGGTTGCGTAATAATTACAGGAGCATCATCCTCGGTTAAAGCTTCAAATTGAACTGAGTAGGATTGTTTATCTACTAAAGTCTCTACCACCTCTTTCAACTCTTTTTCTTGATCTTCTGTAAGGTTAGATTTAACCTCTTCATCCTTTTTAATCAACTTATCGATAGTGTCAGAATCTACTCTTACAAATGAAGCGTTCTCCAATTTAGTTTCTAAGAACTGTACGTAATGCGGAGTTAATGGCGTATCGAATACACACACATCATAACCTTTATTCTTCGCACTTTCAATAAACACGTGTTGTTCCTCTACATTATCCGTATACAGGTAAACAACTTTTTTGTCTTTATCGGTTTGGTTTTCTTTGATTTTGTCTTCGTACTCATTCAATGTAGCGTAAGAACCATCTACACTTTTGAATAATAAAGACTTTTTAATTCTATCAAAGAATTTTTCATCAGTTAAAGCCCCATATTCCATGAATACTTTAATGTCATCCCACTTATTTTCAAAATCAGCTCTATCCTTCTTAAACATAGAAGCTAGTTTATCTGCCACTTTTTTAGATATATGAGAAGATATTTGCTTTACCTGTTGATCTTCCTGTAAGTAAGATCTAGAAACATTTAATGGAATATCTGGAGAATCAATAACCCCGTGAAGGATAGTTAAGAATTCAGGTACAATATTCTCAACATTATCTGTAATGAAAACTTGGTTAGAATAAAGGTTGATTTTATTCTTTTGAACTTGGATGTTATTGGCCAATTTAGGGAAATATAAAATTCCTGTTAAATTGAAAGGGAAATCAACATTCAAGTGAATATGGAATAATGGTTCATCAAAAGTTGATGGGTATAATTCTTTATAAAAGGTCTTGTAATCTTCATCTTCCAAATCAGCTGGTTTCTTGGTCCATGCTGGATTTGGATTATTAATGAAGTTATCTACTTCTCTTTGTAATTGTTTTACCTTATCGTTTTCATCCTTTTCACCAGATGGGTCATCATACATTTCAGTAGTTGTCCCAAATTTAATTTTAACCGGTAAGAACTTACAGTATTTATTCAAAATTCCAGAGATTCTACTTTCTTCTAAAAACTCTAAAGAATCTTCATCTAAATGTAAAACAATGTCAGTACCTCTATTTTCTTTTTCAATAGTATCCATGGTGTATTCTGGGTCACCATCACATACCCATTTCACAGCGTCAGCTCCAGTAAAAGACTTCGTTCTAACCTCTACTTCTTTAGACACCATAAAGGCAGAATAAAAACCTAAACCAAAATGCCCAATGATTCCAGCGTCTTTTCCTTCCTTTTCATATTTTTCAAGAAACTCTTCTGCCCCTGAAAAAGCCATTTGATTTAAATATTTATTAGCTTCTTCCTCGGTCATCCCAATTCCATTATCAGAAATGGTTAACGTTTTTGCTTCTTTGTCAATTTTCACCTCCACTAAAAGATCATCAACATCACCGGTAAACTCACCAGCTTGCTTAAGCGCTTTTAACTTCAAGGATGCATCAATAGCATTTGAAACCAATTCACGTAAAAATATTTCGTGATCTGAATACAAGAATTTCTTTATAACTGGGAATATATTTCCCGACTCTACTTTAATTTTTCCTTTTGCCATTTTCTATGTTTTGTAATGCTTGCGCTTAGTCAATTGACGTACCAACGTAAAAAAATATGACAGCTTGACGGATTCTAATTTTAACCGAAACAAATACAAAAAAAAAAGTGTCATTTTTACCGTAAATTATGACAGAGTCTCAAAGAAATTCCATACAAATTTGTTGTTTCTCTGAACTAAACAGTTGTTTAAATTAGTTAAATTTGTTCTCAATTAATCAAACAATTATGAAACGAATGAAAACATTTAAATGGGCCTCTCTAATTTTGATTTTGGGAGTTATGGTGTCTTGCTATCCTGAAAAAGATAGAACCATTGAAGATTATGATATAGTCGGCACAAAATTTGCCGAAGTGGTTGATTTTAAAGACTATCAAACTTTTTATTTATATGACTCCTTAGTTGTTGTTTATGACACCACAGGAGACAAACCTGATTATCCAGAACAAGAAGCTAATTTAACTATTAGCACCATTAGGGATAACATGATTGACTATGGGTGGACTGAAGTTACGGTTCGTGACTCTGCTGATGTTTATATAGAAGCCAGTACATGGAATAGTACGGTTTATGGAGCAATATATTACCCTGGATGGGGATATTGGTGGGGCTATCCTGGCTATCCTGGGTACCCTGGTTGGGGAGCTTCATATTACTCCTATACTACTGGAACTTTAATGATGCATATGCTTGACGTTAAAAATTATCCAGGTGATGATTCTCCTCCTAAAATTTTATGGAACGGTGGCTTAAATGGACTTTTAAATTCTCAAAGCACTCTAGACAGAATAGAATTTTCTATTAACCAAGCTTTTACACAATCGCCTTATCTAAAAAAATAGACAAATGAATAAATTACAACTATTATTTTTAAGCCTAATTTTAAGTTTAGGCGTTTCTGCTCAAGACAATTTTTTTGGAATCACCTACAACACGGCTTTGTCTACGGGTGAAAGTTCCGACTTTATTGACAATTATAGCTGGGGGGCTCTTGGCTTGGAGTGGAAAAAAATGAAAACTGACAATCTTGCTATAGGGGTAAACGTTGCCTGGCAAATATTTAGCAAAAAGGTAGATTATGGAACTATCCAAATTCCAGAAGAAAATCTAACCATCTCAGGATCTCAATTAAGATATTTCAACTATTTCCCCATGACCGTAACTGGTAGTTATCACTTTAACCCGCAAGGAAAAATTATTCCATTTGTTGGTGGAGGTGCTGGTCTATACAGGGTCTTACAACGGTTTGATATTAGTGGTTATGCTCTTAACCGTGATAGCTGGAACTTTGGATTATATCCGGAAGCAGGAATTTTAATTCCATCTGGTGGTTCGGCTGACTTTTTTGTGAACACAAAGTATCACTACATTCTTCCTGCTAAAGGTTACCAATCACATTCGTACTTAAATATCAATGTAGGGTTTAGCTACTTTTATTAGCGGTATTCATAATTAATATTAAAAGGAGCGATCATATTTGAATCGCTCCTTTGTTTTTGGGGGCAATTTGAATGATAAATGTCAGCTATAAAAATGCATATAGACTATAAATTTGTAGTTCAAATACTAAAGTTATGAATCACGAAATATCATTTAAATACAATGAGGGAATGTCTTTTACTGGAGAAGTTAATGGACATTCAATAACAATAGATGCTGAAGAAAGCTTCGGAGGTAATAATGAAGGGCCGAGACCAAAAGCTCTAGTTTTAGTGGCTTTAATTGGGTGTACCTCAATGGATGTAGTTTCATTATTAAAGAAAATGCGCGTGCCCTTCAAAGACCTTAAAGTAACCGCTGATGGAGAATTAACAGAAGAACACCCAAAATATTACCATAAAATTCATTTAACTTACAATATTTGGGGAGAAAATCTAGATACTAAAAAGGTTGAAAAAGCTGTTCAATATTCTCAGGAAAGATACTGTGGAGTAACCGCAATGTTAGAAAAAGCCTCAGATATTACCTATGAAATAGTTTACCACTAAAAAAAGAGGCATAAAAAAACCGCAGTTTATGCGGTTTTTTTATGCCTCTTTTTTCGTTTATATCCTTCAGGAGGATGAGCTAAATCCAACTCATGCATGTGGGAGTCTAACTTATACATACGATATCTTTTAATATCAATTTGCTCTCTTCCAGATACAATCATAAATGCAAGAGAAACGCCAAAAGCAATATTTACTACAATCATTAAATAAGGATTCCTTACCCTAACAATCCAAAACATAAGATCATAAACAGCAATCATCATTAAAATGATCACAATTCTATTTAAAAGCTTTTCATTTCGTTCTTCATATTGAGCATAAAACTTTCCAAACTTTTTCTTTTGCGCCTTAAATATCTTGCCAATTTTTAAATTGTACCAAAATAGTTGAATATACCATAGAACATGTGCAGAGATTAAAATCAAACGGGCAACAATCATTTCACGTTCTCCAGCATTCATTTTTTGGGTAGTTAGTATATCGTTAACTTCTTGAATTGAAAATACAGATATTCCAACAATTAAAATTACCACACTATAAATGGAAGGAACAAAATTCCAAATGATGCCTTTAACACCTAGCAACTTTCTTTTTTCCCCGTTTAATGATTTTTGATACATCAATAATAAAGGACCCGCCAGCAAAGAAAAAGGCATAAGAACTACAAAGCCTAAAATTTGAGTTTCACCCATTTCAACCTCAGTCATAAGGTTAAAAAGAAAAAAACTTAATACACTAAACAAGAACGCGCTGAAAAGAGTTCGTGAAATGCCTGAATTTCTATTCGCGTAAATATCCAATAAACCAATAGCTAAAACCCCTACTGGAATCAGAAACGTAATTAACGATAAAATGAATAAATTCAAGTTCTTGGTAGTTTTCGACCAAAATAAAAAAAAGGAGACAAATGCCTCCTTTTAAATTCAAAATCTGTGACTATTTAGTCAAAATAGGGATGAACTATTCCATTTCTGCTAAATATCTTTCAGCATCTAATGCGGCCATACACCCTGTTCCCGCAGCTGTAATAGCTTGACGGTAAACACTATCGGCAGCATCTCCAGCTACAAAAACGCCTTCAACATTAGTTTTTGAACTTCCTGGAATATTTTTTACGTAACCTACCTCATCTAATTCAATATACTCCTTAAAAATATCGGTATTTGGATTATGTCCAATTGCTACAAAAAATCCATCTACCGCAATATCCTTTTTATCTCCAGTCACATTATTTATTACTCTAACACCCTCGCAAACTTGGTCACCTAAAACTTCATCTGTTTCCGTGTTATACAAAACTTCAATGTTTTTAGTTGAGTTTACACGATGTTGCATTGCTTTTGATGCTCTCATAACATCTTTTCTAACTATCATGTAAACTTTGTTACACAATTTAGCAAGAAAGGTAGCTTCTTCAGCAGCTGAATCACCAGCACCAACAATGGCTACATCCTTTCCTCTGTAAAAGAATCCATCACATGTAGCACATGCAGAAACTCCACCTCCAGCTTTTCTAATTCTTTGTTCGCTTTCTAATCCGAGCCATTTTGCAGAAGCTCCAGTAGAAATAATTACAGTATCCGCTGTAATTTGTTTATTGCCATCAATGGTAACTTTATGAGGTTTACCAGAAAAATCAACACTAGTAGCTCTTCCAAATCTGACATCTGTATCAAATCTTAATGCTTGATTTTTCAAATCTTCCATCATAGCTGTTCCGTCAACACCTTCTGGGTACCCAGGGAAATTGTCAACCTCTGTTGTGGTGGTTAATTGCCCACCAGGCTCCATACCGGTATACATTACAGGATGCATATCTGCTCTAGCAGCATAAATTGCAGCAGTATAACCTGCTGGTCCCGAACCAATAATCAAACACTTTAAGTGTTCTATTTCTTCTGACATATAATTAATCTTTAGTTGTATTTATTTTCATTGGTTACATTCACCAATTTTGATGTTCACAAATGTGCAATATTTAGTACGTAAAAAAGGTGATAATCGTTACCCAAAAGATACATTTATCCTAATTATGTATTAGAAATAATTATTTAATACTTGGTTTCTTACTTATTCAATGTTAATATCCCTCTTTCAATTCTAGAAACAATAAATTCTATATCTCTATCCTCCCCTTCCGGGTCATATTTAGATTTTAAATTATGCCCAAAAACCCGAGCAAGGCCTTGCCAGAAAAAAGCTGAAAATTTGCCTCTCAATTCAGAAACCAAACTGTAAGATGTATTGCCCGTTTCTCTGTCTAAAAGTTTTATCAAAATCCGCCCCTCAGAAACAGTAAGTTTTTTTAGCTCACCTTCATATTCCATCTTTATTTCAGCTTCAATTTTCTTGTAAAACTTTTTCTTTTCTTTTTCTGATTTTACCTGTTCTAATTGTTTGGCATACAATTCTAACTTTTGCGCTGCTAAGTGTGCAAAAGGATAAACCTTTACCACTTTCTTTTCCAATCTTTTATACTTGTTATATTCTACCTTATTTTTCCAAGTACGTTTGGCGCTAAAATGAAAATTGTTTAAAGAAATTACAGGAATAGTATCTCCGTTATTCACTTCAGCTCTAACAACATTTCCATTTTGCCCAAAAGCTAATGTTGGAATTATTAATAGTGAAATGAATAAAAAACGAATCATATCATTAAGACAATAGTTTATCTACCTCCGCTAAGATAACCTCATAATTTGGCTCTTCCAAAATATCATCAGACATCTCTGTATGAACCACTTGGTTATTTTTATCCAGTACAAAAACCACACGTGCTAGTAAACCCTTTAGCGCACCATCTACCATTTCCACACCAAATTCCTTACCAAAATCACCATAACGGTAATCCGACACTGTTAAAATATTTTTAATCCCCTCCGTTTCACAAAAACGCTTTGCTGCAAATGGTAAATCCTTTGAAACTACAACTCCAATAACGTTTTCTCGTTTTCCAAGCTCCTCATTAAACTTTCTAGTTTCTGCTTGGCACACCCCTGTATCTAAACTAGGAACAGAAATTAATACTTTAACCTTCTCCTCAATATCGAATAAACTTAATTCATTTAATTCGCGAGTTACAAATGTTACATCTTCTGCCTCCACCCCTGCTTCAGTTACATCATCAATTAATTGAACCGGAAAGCCTTTTAGGTTTATTTTATCCATCTTTATTAAATTTTTAATTCACAAAATTACTCAATTTTATTTGTCAAAAATTTGAGTTTTGTCAATAAATCTTAATTCAATATGGTAATTAAACCATAGCTATTTTTAGGTTTTTAGGTCTTTTAAATTACTTTTATCGCACATGAAAAATTGGGTATTTAGGTTTATATATTTTTTAATGGTAATGTTTTGCTACTCTAATTTTGCAAAAGCAAATTCCCATTCAATCTTCGTTTTTGAAATTACTGATGAAATTGCAGAACCTGTGTGGCATAATTTTCAAATCGCCTTATCTCAAGCCAAAGAAAATCAATGCGAAATACTAATTATTAACATGAATACATATGGTGGAGGAGTAGAAATGGCTGATTCTATTCGAACCGCTATTTTAAGAACCGAAATACCGGTTTACATGCTTATTAATAACAATGCCGCTTCGGCAGGAGCTTTAATTTCCATTGCATGCGATAAAATTTTCATGACCCCTGGGGCCACTATTGGAGCAGCCACTGTGGTTACACAAGATGGTGCTCCTGCAATTGATAAATACCAATCTTATTTTAGAAGTAAAATGCGGGCTACCGCTGAAGTTACTGGTAGAGACCCTGATATTGCAGAGGCCATGGTAGACCAAGATATCTATATTCCGAATATTACAGAAGAAGGAAAACTATTAACGTTTACCGTAAGTGAAGCTATTGAACATAATTTTTGCGAAGGAGAGGTTAATGACTTAGAGGACGTTTTAGTTTTAATTGGTCAGGAAAACGCACCCATTACTACCTATAAACCCAGTACAACTAATGTTTTGATAGGATGGCTAATAAGCCCAGCTATTAGTGGTGTTTTAATTATGTTGATGCTTGGAGGAATCTATTTTGAATTGCAATCTCCAGGAATAGGTTTTCCAATTGCAGCGTCATTTGTGGCAGCGTTACTGTTCTTTGCTCCGCTATACCTAGAAGGCATTGCTGAAAACTG
This sequence comes from Salibacteraceae bacterium, assembly GCA_049606935.1. Lineage (GTDB taxonomy): Bacteria > Bacteroidota > Bacteroidia > Flavobacteriales_G > Salibacteraceae > CAJXZP01. Next base: position 38,738 of record JBMYWA010000001.1, on the reverse strand, counting down.
GGAAATAATTCTCTTTCTGATTGGAATAATACTTGTGGCAATTGAAATATTTGTAATTCCAGGAATGGGTATAATAGGCATACTTGGGGTAGTACTTATGTTTACCGGATTAACTTTAAGCATGATTGAAAATGTACAATTCGATTTTTCGATGGTTAGTTTTAATGGTATCCTAAGTTCATTTTCGATAGTTTTAATGGCAAGTTTGGCAATGGCAATACTTACATTAATTATGTTACCCAAAATGTTAGATTCAGGTAGAATGAATGCATTAGTTCTAAACGAAAGCCAAGAAGTTAAAAATGGGTTTATTGGTGTAGAGCAAAGCATTAACAAACATATTGGTCAGACCGGAATTGTAGGTTCAGATTTAAGGCCTTCTGGAAAAATTATAATTAACAATAAATATTACGATGCTACTTCAATGGGAGGATTCATTGAAAAAGGCTCCTCCATTATTGTCGTTTCTACGGAAGGGCCCCAATTAATAGTAAAAAAAGGATAAAATGGCATTTACACAAAACCAACTATATTTCGCAATTTTCTTTTTTGTCATCTTTGTGGCAATCATGATTTACGCCTATAGAAGTGATCTAAAAAGACTTGGACCCCATGCTGATGGTGCCCTAAAAGTTTTGGGGTTAATCATTATTGTTATGATTATTTTTTATGGTACTGTTAAGTTTTTAGCCTCGTGATAAAAAATTGGCATCTATATTTTTTCATTGGATTATTTTCTTTGGCTTGCACCGCAGAAATAAAAACTCCCAATGGAGAGCCCCCCACTGTTAATGATGCTCATATTGGAATTCCTATAGATTCAATAATAAAAAAAGGAAGGCTAATAGCTATTGTAAACAATACTCCTACTAGCTATTTCATTTACAGAGGTCGACCTATGGGCTTTCAATACGATTTATTATCTAGATTTTGTCATGATTTAGGAGTGGAGCTCGAAGTAAAGAAAGTTGCATCTATACCAGATGCCGTAGATTCTATAAAAAACAATAAAGCAGATATACTTGCTTCGGGATTAACAGTTTTGGGAGATCGTAAAAAAGAGGTCAATTTTTCTATTCCTATTACTCAAACACACCAAATTCTAGTTCAACGAAAACCAGATGGATATCAAAAAATGTCAAAAGGTAAACTAGAAAAGAATTTATTACGAGATGTAACGAAACTAGCAAATCAAGAGGTTTATGTAGAAGAGGGTTCTTCCTACTACAAGAGATTAATAAACCTTCAAAACGAAATTGGAGATTCTATAAACATCATAACCTATGATGGTGAAATTGACATAGATAGCATTATGTCTATGGTTAGTATTGGAAAAATAAAATATGCAGTAACTGACGAATACACCGCAAAATTCTTTTTGAGATATTTTCCAAATATTGATATTTTAACACCAGTTAGTTTTAATCAAAATATTGCATGGGCGGTTAGCAAATCATCAATTGGCCTGCAGGACACCTTAAATAAGTGGATCTTAAAAAACCAAAACTCTTTGGCTTGGGCCGTCATTTATAACAAGTACTTTAAACACAATAAGAACATGAACCAAAAGGCTCAGAGTTCTTACAACATAAAAAATGGTAAGATTTCACCTTACGATGACATAATAAAAGAAGAATCTAAGAAAATTAACTGGGACTGGAAACTAATTGCCGCACAGATTAGCGTAGAATCGGGTTTTAAACCCAATAAAACTTCTTGGGCGGGCGCACAAGGTTTAATGCAAATAATGCCGGCCACTGCAGCTGTATTGAAAAATAATGAAATAGATCCCTTCGACCCAAAAACAAATATTGAAATGGGGATTCAACTAAATGGAATTCTATTCCAGTATTGGATAAATCAAATTCAAGACAGCACAGAAGCTATTAAATTTTCTTTAGCTTCCTATAATATAGGTCGAGGACATGTTTATGATGCGCAAAGACTTGCTGAAAAGTATGGTTTAAACCCTCACGTATGGGATGGGAATGTGGCAGAAATGATTGTCAAACTTTCAAAACCAAGGTATTATAAAGACTCTGTAGTCCGTCATGGTTATTGTAGAGGTATAGAGGCATTTAAATATGTTTCAAAAATTAATTCGTTGTATCACAATTACAACAATTTTAACCTTGAAGTAAACTAAACCATGGCTGAACAATTACGACCAAGATTTAGATATTTTGTTCCTTTAACCCAGGAAGAAGTAAAAAATCAGTTCCTTCAGGCTTTTAAAAAGGTTAATAAAACAGGCTTTACTGGAAGTGCTTTGAAATACCATATAGTTATTGATTACCACCCTAAGCTCAGGCACTTTTGGTCTCCCCAAATAGACTTGAATTTGGAACCCTTTGAAAATGGAACCCTAATTCGTGGCTTATTGGGTCCTAGACCAAATGTTTGGACCATTTTTATGTTCTTTAATTCTGTGGCCGGTTTTTTGGGCATTATTGGAGTTATTGTAGGTACAGGACAATGGAGCATGGAAAACACACCTTATGCTTATTGGTTAATTCCAATAAGCGGTATAATGTTTACCGTTATTTATTTCATTGGTAAAATGGGTAAACAAATTGCGCATGAAGAAAGTGTTAAACTTCACCAGTTTTTAATTGACCAATTAGAAGATTATAACGAACTGGAATTGTCAGATTTATAATCCTAATAATATCAACGCTTACCACCCTATTTTAGACTTTATTTTAAGTAAAAAACATTTTTGCAAAATTTACGGTAATTATTTTGACATTTTACTCTATTCGAAAAATTTAATTCTGTAAAACTTCTTTTCCCCCATCAAATAAGTTAATAAAATAGGCAATATTCCTTTATAATTTAACTAAATAATTACAAATATTGACTTTATAGTTAAAGTCAAAAACCTAAATATGGACGACATTTGTGAGGCAATTACCAATAAGAATTAATCGAATTTTACGTTTTAGGGGTTTGATAGATTAATTTTCAATGGTTTAGTTTGTTAGGTTCAAAAGAGGAGCTTGTTACTCCTCTTTTTTTATGCCCTAATTTTAAATGTTTGCTTGGTAATCCATAACAATTATGAACTAATACCATTCCCTTTGGTTAATTTTGCCCCCTAGTATAACAGTAGGAATGAATCAAGATTTTTTTTATTACAAGCTAAACGAAGAAACCGTTAAATCTATAGAGTCTTCTAGCGCAGAAGATATTGCGAAAATGTTTCCAATATTTACTCCTGTTATTGAAGCTGGAAATGCAATAAAGTCTGATTCTTATGTAATAGGTGGTTGGGTTCGAGATTTATTTTTAGATCGAAAATCTAAAGATGTAGATATCGTTACCTCCCAGAATGGAATTGATTTAGCTAAAAAAACTTCAGAAATTCTGGGAAATGCAAAAGTTAGCATATTCAAAACTTTTGGCACAGCCATGATAAAATCGGACTCCATGGAGTACGAATTTGTTGGTGCCCGAAAGGAAAGTTACTCTAAAGATTCTAGAAATCCAGAAGTAGAACCAGGTACTATTGAAGATGATCAATTGAGACGTGATTTTACAATTAATACCTTAAGTATTGGCCTTTCTGGACCAAAAGCGGGCGTTTTATTAGACCCCTTTAACGGAATTTCAGATTTAAGAAATGGAATTATCAGAACTCCGCTAGACCCTATCAAAACTTTTAGTGATGATCCGTTGCGGATGATGCGAGCCATCCGGTTTGCAAGTCAGTTTAACTTTTCTTTAGAAAAAAGTTCTTTTCAAGCCATTTCTTCTCAAAAAGATCGAATCAAAATTATTTCTAAGGAACGAATTGTGGTGGAAATGGAAAAGATAATGCTTTCACCTCAGCCCTCTATTGGCCTTAACTTATTAGAAAAAACAGGGCTTTTAAAAATTATTATTCCGGAATTGACGGCATTAAAAGGAGTTTCGGAAAAAGAAGGCCAAACACATAAAGAAAACTTTTACCATACCTTAGAGGTAGTTGACAACATTTCAAAAAATACAGATAATGTTTGGTTACGTTATGCGGCTCTTTTTCACGATATAGGAAAAGCCCCAACAAAACGTTTTGACAGAAAAGTAGGTTACACTTTTCATGGACACGAAGCTGTAGGCGCGAAAATGATAACCAAAATTTTTAAACGAATGAAAATGCCCTTAGATCAAAAACTTAAATATGTAAAGAAAATGGTTTATTTAAGTTCCAGACCTATTGCATTGGTAAATGAAAATGTTTCAGATTCTGGGGTAAGAAGATTATTGTTTGATGCCGGAAAGGATATTGATGATTTAATGACTTTATGCGATGCAGACATAACTTCAAAAAACCCTTATCGTGTTAAAAAATACCGACAAAACTTTGTTAGGGTTCGTAATAAAATGCGTGAAGTAGAAGAACGTGATCAAGTTACAAACTTTCAACCTCCCATTTCTGGAGAAGATATTATGGCTGAATTCAACTTGAAACCTTGTAGAGAAATTGGAACTATTAAAACACAAATTAAGGAGGCAATTTTAGAAGGTCAAATTAAAAATGATAAAGCCGAAGCTTTAAAACTAATGCGAAAAATTGGAGCCGAGTTAGGTCTATAGGTTACAAATCCTTAGTACCTTTGCAATTAATTAAAAAATAAAAATGAGCACCACTTTAAGACTTAGAGTATTAATTGATACTGAAGGAGATAACAATGTATTTAGAGATATTGAAATGCCTTCAAATTCCACGTTTGAAGAGTTTCATATTGCTATTCAAGAAAACTTTAACTTTGATAACTCTCAAATGGCTTCATTTTACGAATCTGACGATTCCTGGGAACGTGGGGATGAAATCATGTTAATGGACATGAGTATGGACGACAAGCAAAAGGTTCGTTTAATGAAAGATGTCTTGTTGGGTGAAATTCTAGAAAAAGAAGATCAAAAAATGTTATACATTTTTGACTTTTTAGTTATGTGGACATTCTTTATTGAAGTGGTATCATTAGGTGAGTTTTCTAAGGAAACCTCTTATCCTAACGTATTACTATCTGTTGGAGATGCGCCCGATCAACAATCAAAATCTGCAGAAGATTTATTTGGATCAATGAAATCAGAAATGATGCCTGGCGCAGAAGATGACGGTGAAGATTTTGATGAGTTTGATTTAGAAAACAACTATCCTTCTTACTAACAGTTGAAAAAACTAGTTGTCATAACTGGTCCAACCGCAAGTGGCAAAACCGCCATTAGTGTAGATATTGCTAAATCGTTAAATACAGAAATAATTTCCTGTGACTCCAGACAGTTCTATAAAGAAATGTCAATTGGAACGGCTAAACCTAGTAAAAAGGAAATGGATGGAGTTGTGCATCATTTTGTAAACTCCCATTCCATCTCAGAAGAATTAAATGCAGGTAGGTTTGAGCGAGAGTCGCTTTTATTAATAAACGATCTTTTCAAAAAGCATGACTATGTAGTGATGTGTGGAGGGTCCGGATTGTTTATCGATGCCGTCACAAAAGGTTTCGATGATATGCCTTCAATAATACCTGAAGTTAGAGACTTGTTACGTAAACAATTTAAAACGGATGGAATAAGCTCTTTAAAAAATAGGTTAAAAGAATTGGATCCGGAATATTACGCTCAGGTTGATTTAGATAACTCTCAACGGGTTATTCGTGCTCTTGAAATATGTTTAAGTTCAAATACTACGTACTCAAATTTAAGGAAGGGGCAATTACAAAAAAGACCGTTTGAAACCATAAAAATTGTTCTAGACTGGCCTAGAGAAACCTTATATAGCCGAATAAACAAAAGAGTAGATGAAATGCTTAACGAAGGTTTAATAAACGAAGTAAAAAGTCTACTCCCATTTCGTGATTTAAACGCCTTGAATACGGTTGGATATAAAGAGTTTTTCGAGTATTTAGATGGTCAAACAACTCTTGAAAAAGCTATTGAATTAGTAAAAAGAAACTCAAGAAGGTATGCCAAGCGACAATTAACTTGGTTCAGAAGAGACCCTAGTTATCATTGGATTACAGACATCTCGGCAAATAAAATTCTTGAAATCATAAAAAAAGAACCTCAAATGTAAATGCCTTACGTATTACATTTACCATTCCCAACCCAATCCAGTATTAAAAACATAATCAGCTTCTGTGGCTCCCTCAGCGGGTTGATTATCATAATTCACCGTTAACCCACTCTTTATATAAAAGTCGAGCGGTAAATCATATTTTAAATCCATTTTAAAATCGGTTCTGAATCTACCTTGCTCCGTAATACCTGGATATGCAGTTACCTTTGTAAAAAAAGAAAAGTCTCCCAAATCAAACAAATTCAACTCCGTTCCAATAAAACCTTCCATACTTTCTTTAGATGTTTGATCTGAACTATATGCCTCATTTACATACGCTACACCACCTGCAAAATTCCAATACCATGTGTTTTTATGAACCACATAATAACCCAAACCTGCCCTTGTATTCGTTCTTAAATCAAGTAATTGTTCCGTATTAGATAAGAAATCTAGCGCACCCACTAGAAACAAATCACGAGGAAGAAATAAATTGGCCGACACAATTCCATCTGTTCTATTTGTAGTGGATACGGAATCTTGACTTGATGTTAATGTATTAACTCGGGCGTCCCATGACCAACTCTCGCCTAAGTAACCCATACCGGCCGAACCAGTGATTTGACGTAAATTTTTAGCCTTAGTAAAACTAAAACCAAGATCCACATTGGCATATACTTGACTCCAAAAGCCTTCTTCTACCGATTTCAAGTACACAATATGATCATTTTCTACTTTTCGCTTATCTTTTTCAGTTAGAATAGTTAAACCTGTTGAATCTCCTTCTGTAATACTACCTGTTAACCTTTCTCCGTTTGAAAGAGTTATTAAAAAGTTTGTAGAGGTTGATAGTTTTTCTACTCCATCCCATTCAATTTTAAAATCAGAGTCACTATAATCTGTTTCAAATTGAACCACACCTCTGTCCAATGATTTTAATTCTCCAATTATTTGATCTCCATTTTTTAAAAGAAGCGTATCCTGAGAAAAAGCAACATACTGATGTATGAATATCGCAAAAACGAGTAGTAATTTTTTCATTATTATTTTTTGCAAAACTAAAACCAGAAACTTAGTCAACAGTTATTTGATTAAAAAAAATTAGATTTCTTTTTGCTTAAACAGTACTTTTATGGCCTAACTAATTATAAAAAAAATGAAATTTAATTTGATTAAACCGGTAATAGTAGCAATCGCATTGCTATCAGGAATAACACTTGTTTCTTGTGATGGAGGAAAAACAACCAAGTCAGAAGATGCAACAGTGGAAACCACAGACTCAACATCTACGGAAAGCAAAAAAGAATGCAAGAAAAAATGCACAAAAAAAGAATCTTGTAAGATGTCATGTGCATCTGAATGTAAAATGGAGTGTGATGGAGAATGTGGAGTAGATTGCACAAAATGCGATGAAGCTTGTCAAAAAGCTTGTGCTGAAAAAAGAGCTGAGTGTAAGAAGAAATGTGACAAAAAAGAATCATGTAAAAAGAAATGTGATAAAAAAGATAAAGCCGAATGTGGAAAAGACTGTAAAAAGGCATGTTGTTCTTCAGATAAAGAAATGAAATGTGGAGAAGGTAAATGTGCTGAAGCTAAATGTGGAGGTGATAGTGACTCTGCTGCAGCGCATAAATGTGGCCATGAAACCGAAGGTGAACATAAATGTGGGCATGATGAAAACGGTGAACATAAATGTGGTCATTAAACAATAAAGTTTTTTAAAAAATCCTGCTACCTTTTGTAGCAGGATTTTTTTTGCCCTGTTGCGACATTTTTTCATATACTATCATACTTTATCAGACAATAATTCTGTTTTTCAACAACTTAACTGTCAATAATTCTGTTTTTCTTACCAAACCCGCATTGGTTTCAAATTTGCTCTCCTCGTATGAATCCTTAAAAAAACAGAACAAATGAACTTTAATAAATTCACAATTAAATCACAGGAAGCTATTCAAACAGCTCAAAACATTGCCCAATCACTGGGTAATCAAGCAATTGAAACGGGGCACTTAATAAAATCCATTCTTCAGGTAGATGAAAATGTCACTCCATTTCTATTAAAAAAATTAGGAGTAAACCTGACTACCTTTAACAAGGCGGTAGATAGCATTGTTGCAAGTTATTCTAAAGTAGAAGGGGGTAATGCGTACCTATCAAATGATGTTTCTAAAGCCTTAACGACTGCAGAAAACAAAGCGGCCAAATCACAAGATGAATTCACATCTATTGAGCACATTTTATTCGGCCTGTTAAATGGAAACGATCAAATTTCTAGAATGATGAAAGATAGTGGTCTGAACCAAAAAGACCTTGAATCAGCAATTTTAGAGCTTCGTAAAGGAGAAAAAGTTACCAGCCAAAACGCTGAAGATAATTATCAGTCTTTATCTAAGTATGCCATTAATTTAAACCAAACAGCCAAAGACGGAAAACTAGATCCTGTAATTGGTCGTGATGAAGAAATTAGACGAGTCTTGCAAATATTATCTAGAAGAACAAAAAACAATCCTATTCTAATAGGCGAACCAGGTGTTGGAAAAACAGCAATAGCTGAGGGTTTAGCTCATAGAATAATTAATGGCGATGTGCCTGAAAACCTTAAAAGCAAAATCATTTATTCTTTAGATATGGGGGCATTAGTAGCCGGAGCCAAATTTAAAGGTGAATTTGAGGAGCGTTTAAAATCGGTAGTGAAAGAAGTAACCAGTGCAAATGGAGAAATTGTTTTGTTCATTGACGAAATTCACACCCTGGTAGGAGCCGGCAAAGGTGACGGGGCCATGGATGCCGCTAATATTTTAAAACCAGCTTTAGCTAGAGGAGAATTAAAAGCCATTGGGGCTACTACTCTATCAGAATACCAAAAATATTTTGAAAAAGACAAAGCACTAGAAAGAAGGTTTCAAAAGGTACTTGTAGATGAGCCTACTGATGAAGACGCAATTTCAATATTAAGAGGTATTAAAGAAAAATACGAAACTCATCACAAAGTAAGAATAAAAGATGAAGCAATATTGGCTGCTGTAGAGTTGTCACAAAGATACATTACAGATCGTTTTTTACCCGACAAGGCCATTGATTTAATTGATGAAGCATCCAGTAAAATGCGAATGGAAATGAATTCAATGCCCATTGAATTAGATGAATTAGAACGTAAAATACGCCAATTAGAAATTGAAAGAGAAGCCATTAAACGGGAGAAAGATTCTAAAAAACTCAGTCACTTAAACAAAGAAATAGCTGAATTAAGTGACCAACGAAATAACCTCAAAGCCAAATGGCAAGGAGAAAAAGAAGTGGTTTCGGGAATTCAAAAAACGAAAGAAGAAATTGAAAACATCAAGCAAAGGGCAACACAAGCTGAACGAGATGGTGATTTTGCCTTAGTTGCTGAATTACGATATGGTAAATTGGTGGAAGCTCAAGAGAGTTTAAAAGAATTTGGAGCAAAACTTAATGAGCTTAAAGCAAAAGGTTCTGTGCTTATTAAAGAAGAAGTAGATGCCGAAGATATTGCAGAAGTAGTGGCAAAATGGAGCGGAATTCCAGTTAGCAAAATGCTCCAAAGTGAGCGAGACAAACTCTTAAACCTAGAAGAAGAATTACATAAACGTGTAGTTGGACAAGAAGAAGCTATTCAAGCGGTAAGCGATGCAGTTAGGCGTTCAAGAGCAGGTTTACAAGATCAAAACAGGCCAGTAGGATCTTTCCTTTTTCTAGGAACAACAGGAGTAGGTAAAACAGAATTAGCCAAAGCCTTGGCCGATTTCCTTTTTGACAATGAAAATGCAATAACGAGAATTGATATGAGCGAATACCAAGAGCGCCATGCCGTTTCAAGATTAGTAGGAGCACCTCCGGGGTACGTAGGATATGATGAAGGTGGCCAACTAACCGAAGCCGTAAGAAGAAAACCTTATTCTGTAATATTACTGGATGAAATTGAAAAAGCTCACCCCGATGTATTTAACACATTACTTCAAGTTTTAGATGATGGAAGATTAACAGATAATAAGGGTAGAGTTGCTAATTTTAAAAACACCATAATAATAATGACTTCCAACATCGGGTCAGAAATCATTAGAGAGGAATTTTCCAATCATACTTCTGAGGTTCCAGATAGCATTGTGAAATTCACTCATTTAAAATTGATGGAGCAATTAAAGAAAACTTTGAAGCCAGAATTTCTAAATAGAATTGACGAAACCGTAATGTTCTTACCTCTAAATGAGAAAGATATTACCCAAATTGTTCAACTACAATTTGAAGGTGTTCAAAAAATGTTATCTAAACAAGATATAAATATTTCAGCAACACCAGAGGCGATAAAATTGTTAGCCAAAAATGGATTTGATCCACAGTTTGGTGCAAGGCCTGTTAAAAGGGTAATTCAAAGAGAAATATTAAATGCGCTTTCTAAAAGTATACTTTCAGGAAATGTTCACTCGGGTTCAGAAATAACAATCGAAGAAAAAAATGGCGATTTCAAATTTGTAAACAATTAATAAAACACAACCAAGGTAAAAGCCCAGTGGAAACATTTGGGCTTTTACTTTTTTACCAAAATTTATGACAAAAATTCTGTTTTTTCATTTATGGGTATGATGCTCAAAACCTTATTATCCTATAATTTCGCCACCTCTTATTTAATAAAATACTAAATTATTTTTGAAGGTATTATTCCATCAAAATTTCTTTTAAATTGGATATGAATTTGAATCTAAGTGAAAAATGTGCTGTGGAGAATGCATCGGAATTAACCGTTGAAGACTTCAAAAAAAAATATCTAATTCCGCAAAAACCTGTATTAATAAAAGGGCTTGCAAAGCAGCAACCAGCTGGAGAAAAATGGACTATTGATTGGTTTAAACAAGAAATGGGAGATTTAAATGTTGGAGTTTTTGATGACAATATTGAAGCACACACCTACTCCACAACGGTTAATCCTGATTTCAAAATTCCATTTCGTGAATTTTTAGATTTAATTACCAAGGATGAACCCACTAGCATTAGAATGTTTCGTTACGATTTATACAAACATTTCCCTATGCTTAAGAAAGATTTTTCTTGCCCTAAATACATAAATAGAGGTTTAATGAAAACCTTTGGGTTTATGTTTTTAGGGGGTAAAGATACCGGAGTTCGTCTACATTATGATGTAGATAATTCGAATGTACTATTGACTCAAATATATGGTCGTAAACGAGTAGTTTTGTTTGCTCCAGATCAGAGTAAATACTTATATCAAGTTCCTTACAACACCCATTCATTAGCCGATTTGGATGATCCTGACTTTAAAAAATGGCCTGGTTTAGAAAAGGCTAAGGGGTATGAAGTTATTCAAGAAGCTGGCGATGGAATTTTTATGCCTAGCGGATATTGGCATTACAACACTTATTTGAATGGAGGAATTTCTGTTTCCTATAGAATGTTGGCAAGAAACCCTTTGACGTTATTAAAAGGAGCTCTTTTCATGGGCATTACCATGCCCTTTGATAAAACAATGAATATTCTATTTGGAAAAAAATGGTTTGAACGAAAAAGAAAAATGAGCATTAACAGAGTTAATAAGCATTTATAAGTTGCGAATTAGGAGGTGTGGTCAATTACAATTTTCCACTCTCCATTTATTTTTTTCCATAATAAAGTAAATTTACCTCCAAAATTGGCACTTTCACTTTTTATATCCCATTGCCCAACAACAACCATTGAATTAGCCGATAAAACCTGAGCCTTTTCTACCTTAAATGTTAAATGCCCCATTAACTCCTTGGAGCTATATTTTCTTTTGTAATTATCCGTTACTTGAGTCCAACCGTAAGAAATTCGCTCCCCACTAACAAACATCAAACTGTCGTTATTCCAGTATCCTTTCATAAAACAATCTATATCCCCATTATTCCAGCAATCTTGTTGGGCAAAAAGCTCTTGTAAAACTTCTTTTTTAGCGGTATTTGCTTCTTCTGAGTTTTCGTTAAAGGATGTACTATTACATGAAACAAAAAGCAACAGTGAGATTATTATTAATTTTATGGAGTTCTTCATTTAAAGTTATTTTACACGAACATACAAAAATTACCTTGGTAAAATCCTCGAGCATTTCTAATTTGCGACCTTTAACATTTATATGAATAATTACACCATCGAAAATCCATCTCACTGGAACAGAAAATCAACCTTTGAGTTTTTTAAAACTTTTGAAATACCTTTCTATAACATTACTGCCAACGTAGATGTAACCAATTTAAAAGCCTATTGTAATAATAACAACCTATCATTTTTAGTTACCGCACTATTCTTATCTCAAAAAACAATTTCTCAAATCTCCAACTTTAGGTACCGATTGGTTAATAATGAAGTTCGTTTGTATGATGAAACTCAAGCCGGATGCACCATTTTATTAGAAAACGAATCTTTCGCATTCTGTTATTTTAATCCCTTAACCGAATTAAAATCTTTTGTTAGCCAAGGTATGGAGGCTATTTCTAGTCTAAAGAAAAATCCAGGTTTTGCTCCAAGAGATGGTGATGCCAACATGATCTTTTATTCGGTTATTCCATGGTTAAGTTTTACCTCATTTCAACACGCCCGAAGGTTTGAAAAAGATGATAGTATTCCTCGAATAGTATTTGGAAAGTATTTTAGAAATAATGGGCAATTACAAATGCCAATTTCAGTTGAAGTGCATCATTCTTTTGTAGATGGAATACACATTGGAAAATACTTTAAAATTTTACAAGAGGAGATTAATGCATTAAAATAGCAAGCAAAAAAAAGCCACTCTTTGGAGTGGCTCTTTATAAATTCTTTTTTGAATTATTCTGCTGTCACTGTTTCTTCAGCTTCTCCACCTTCCGGCAAGTATAAATAACCCATCATTAAAACTACACATCCTCTTCTGGTAGTAGATCTATCCTCTGCATCTGATGGTGGAACGTCATATTCTACATGTAAATATGATTCTTTATAATCAGCTGGAAGCTCAAAAGTGTGAATTACCTCTCCCCCCGTTGATTTATACAATTCCTTTCTTCGTTTCTCAGAACTATGCTTATCATAAACGGTAATACCCACATCTTGAGGCAACCCTTTAGTACTAAAAACAATTCTATGCTCCTGCTCACTGTAAATGGGCACTAACACTTTCATTTTTTGAGGGTACCTTTTGAAATTAATTGTGGTTGTTTTAGCAAGGTTATATCTAAATGGTCTAATCATTAACCTTACTTCTTCACGAAGTTCATCTCTATTTGAACAACTATTATTAACGGGTTTCACCTTAGCTGTTGCTCCAGCCACTTCATTATTAGTTGCTGATTTGTTTGTAGAAGCTTGTGTAGAATCTGTATTCTCATTCCAAAAGTCCTCCCCATTAGATCCTTCTTGAGCAGCTGCTATATTAACACCTCCTAAAGCTACAGCTAATATAAATATTGTAAAAAATTTAAATTTCATTTTTTTGGTTTTTTCGTAAGTTGGTTACTCTACAATAATTGTTCTTAAATCAACAATCATATTCCCTAATACTTTCATGTCTGCTGATGGCACACGAACATCTGAAATACTTCCTTCCATATTTGCTATGGCCGGTATATCATTAAAAAATGCTTGCATTTCTTTCATTTTAGCCAGAACAACATCTACTTTTTTACTTGCACCTTCGTATTTAGATAAACCTTTTACAAGTTGATCCAAAATAACCATTTGCTCAATTACCTTACCTGTTAATTGCGTATGTTCTTCATAGGTTGAGGTTGACACTCCTAAGTACATTCCTTCTGCCCAACCTCCAACAAAAGCAACTAAAGCAAATTCATGTTGGTCGTTATCATCCACATAAGCATCGGTTTTTTCGTCAATTTCAATAAGAATCATTAAAATTGAATCATTGTTTTCCAAATTTTTGTCAAACCTTTCAAGCATTCCTTGATCACTAAACACTTCACCAGCACCTAATTCAGAGGATACATCCTTTAATACCTTCATGTACTTTCTAGCTTCTTGGCTTTGTTGATTCAAAACACAATAAGTCATATCAGTCCAATAAGCTCCAAATGCAAAGTATTTATCAAAAGTGGTATTGTAGCTAGTTGACTTTTGCGCATCTAATGTTAAACCACTTACATACTCTAAACCAGAGTTGCGAAATAAATCCCCAATCTGTACGGTTGATGGTAGAATAAACTCTTCTACAACCTTCACCTCTTCAGCCTCATCTTGCACCACCTCTTTTGGTGCTGTTTCAGTATTTGATTTCGGTTCTGAACTACAAGAAAACAATAATACAGAGCCAAAAATTGCTCCAACAAATCCTGCTTTTAATTTCATCTTAATTTTTCTTTTGAATAACATAGTTTCCCGTAATACTAGGAAACGTCACGAAAATAATATTTTCAAAGGACTAAGTTACTACTATCCTAATTTTTACCGTACAAAATTAGTATTTGACCAATAAGCTTTTAATTTAGTGGACTAAACTAAAACCATAAAACCTTGAAACATTACGATTTATGCATAGTTGGAGCAGGACCATCTGGGTTTGCTGCTGCTATGAGAGCCATTGATTTAGGCAAAAAAACCTGCCTTATTGAAAGAAAAAAACTAGGGGGAGCAGGCATTTTTAATGGGGCACTTTCCTCAAAAACAATGTGGGAACTTTCTCAGAATTACCAGATGATGAAATCCTCAAAATTTGGTTATTACGTTTATGATTCTCATTTAAGTTATTCGGCTGTGGTTCATGAAACCAAGAAAGCAGTAAACGAAAGGTATCAACAATTAAAATCTCAGATTGATTTTTATGTTAAAAATGGCAAGTTAGATTTTGTTACAGGAACGGCTTCCATGGTCTCTCCTACGCAAATCTCAATTTCAAATAAAGAGGAGGAAATTTCAAATATTACGGCCGACCACACTATTTTGGCCATTGGAAGTAGACCAAGATATTTACCACAGATACCCATTGACGAAGAAATTATCTATACCAGCGATGGCATATTAACAATGGATAAATATCCAGAAAGCATTGTTATTTTGGGCGCAGGTGTTATTGGATGTGAGTTTGCTACCATTTTTTCTAACTTCGGTAAAACAAAAGTTTTCTTGATAGATAAAGCCCCTAGAATTCTTCCTTTTGAAGATGCTGACATTTCGGATATGGTAGCGTCTAATTTAACTTCAAATGGAGTGCATATTCATAAAGGTGCAAGTTTGGAATCTATGATAATTGAAGAGGGTAAAGTCAAGTACACCCTCGCTTTTGATGACGGAACCAAGGAAATTAGAGTTGTAGACAAAGCTTTGATTTCTGTGGGACGAGTTCCAAACTCCGAAAATATGGGATTAAAAGAAATTGGGGTAGAACTTAACAATAGAGGTTATTGTGTGGATCAAGATACCCAAACAACCGTTCCTAATATATACGCAATTGGCGATTTTACTGCAGATATTGCTTTGGTAAACATTGCTGAACTTGAAGGCCGACACGCTGTGGAGCTTATGTTTAACCCATCCCCTCCTACCATTACTTACGATAATATTTCTACCATCATGTTTCTCAACCCAGAAGTAGCGTCAGTGGGAATTAATGAGACACAAGCAAAACAAAAGGGTATAGCCATTAAGGTAGCGAAAATGAGCTACGATTTTATGAACAGAGCTATAGCAATGAGGCAAAAGAAAGGGTTCATAAAGCTAATTGTTTCTGATGATGATGAAATGACCATTTTAGGCATGCGTGTTTTGGGTGCACATGCATCTAGTACTATTGAAGCTATTGCCTTGTTAATATCTATGAAAAAAAGCGTACGTGTTTTGGCTGAATTAATTCATGCCCATCCTTCTATACCCGAAGGGATACAAGAGTGTGCAAGAATGCTTTTAGGCAATTCTATTGTTAAACCTGAAGTGTTTACAAATGGGTTAACTTGCTATTCGGTTAAAGAAGATGGAACAATAAAAAATTTATAAATTCGACCACTCCTATACAAACTACAACTAATTCTCCTTAAATGAGTGAAGAGATTTTACGGGCATTAATGCAATTATTTGCATTAGCGTCTAACACGGCAGATATTACTAACGAGAGTCGAGAAATTATTGAGCACTCCTTAAGTACAGAACTACGTAAGGAAAGAGTTCAACGCTTTCTGGAAATGTATGACGAATACCTTCATGAATTTCATTCAGGAAAATCAAGTTATGAAGATGCTCTTAATCCGGATAATGTAAAAAGAATTTGTGAAAGCATTAATTCTAACTTGACAAAGATTCAAAAATTCATTGTACTCTTTAGGTTGTTAGAATACATCTACGCAGATGGAAATATTTCTTCTCATGAAGCGGAATTTGTGCGTATTCTTTGCGATACATTTAATATATCGAAAGAAAACTTTGAAAATGCAGTTGAGTTTGCACGCGTAAGAGAAGGTTTTTATCCAGACAATAGTCAAATGATGGTGGTTGCCCAGGAAAAAACCATGAAGTTTGAAAAAACTAAATTTATTTCTGGAGCAAATTTTGACGGGGTTTTAGTCATTCTTCAAGTAAAAGATATGAATATGTATGTTTTCCGCTACGTAGGTAAAACAAACATGTTTCTAAATAGTTCTCCAGTATCACCAGAGCGCACGTACATTTTTAATAACGGATCGGCACTTAGAGGCCCTAAAATGACCCCTGTTTATTTTAGCGATATTCTAGCCACATTCGTTACTGATTCCACCTCCGAAAAGCTGGTAATCCAAGCCAACAAAGTAACCTATAACTTCCCCTCAGGAGATGTAGGTCTTCATGAGTTCAGTTTTAAGGAACGCACCGGCAGATTAGTTGGAATTATGGGAGGGTCTGGTGCTGGTAAATCTACCATGCTTAATGTATTAAATGGTAACTACACCCCTACTTCTGGTACTATTACCATCAATGGGTTTGATATCAATGCCGAAAAAGATGAAATTCAAGGGGTTATTGGTTTTGTATCTCAAGACGATTTACTTATTGAGGAATTAACCGTTTTTGAAAACCTTTTCTACAGTGCTAAATTGAGTTTTGCCGATTTAAATGACAAGCAAATTACAGAAAAAGTAAAATCCATTTTACATTCTTTGGGCCTTTTTAAAGCAAAGGATTTAAAAGTAGGTAACCCCATTGAAAAAGTTATTTCTGGTGGGCAACGTAAACGGCTGAACATAGCCCTCGAATTAATCAGAGAGCCTTCTGTATTGTTTGTAGATGAGCCTACCTCTGGTTTATCTTCTAGAGATTCTGAGAAAATAATGGACTTAATGAAAGAGTTAGCTTTAAAGGGAAAGTTAATTTTCATTGTTATTCACCAACCATCTTCTTATATATTTAAGCTATTTGATAGACTTTTATTACTGGATAATGGTGGGTATACCATTTACTATGGCGAACCGGTAGAAAGTGTTACTTATTTTAAACACCATGCCCATCATTTAGATGCAGATGAAAGTGAATGTATAGAATGTGGTAACGTAAACTCCGAACTCATTTTTGATATTATTGATCAAAAAGTAGTGAATGAGTATGGTAAAAAAACAGAGCGTAGAAAAACCCCTCCTGAAGAGTGGTTTAAAAAATACAAACAAAATGAACCAGAAAAGGCTCGAATAAAACCTGAGAAAACCGGAAAACCAGCTAACTCTTTATCTACACCTAGCAAATTACAACAATTTTGGATTTTTCTAAAAAGAGACACGCTATCTAAAGCTGCAAATAAGCAATACATTATTATCAACTTGTTAGAGGCTCCGGTTTTAGCTCTCTTTATAGCTTATTTTGTGAGGTACTCTGCATGGACTAGACATGGTCAAGAACCATACAAATTCTTTTTCAATGAAAATATACCAGCGTATATATTTATGTCAGTGGTGGTTGCTCTTTTTATTGGAATGACGGTAAGTGCCGAAGAGATTTTTAAGGACCGGAAATTACAGAAGCGCGAAAAGTTTTTAAACCTTAGTAAAGGCAGTTATTTGTCCTCCAAATTTGTATTACTGTTGGTAATATCGGCTATTCAAACATTGCTGTTTATATGGGTAGGAAACTCCATTTTAGGTATTGAAGATATGAATATGCGATACTGGTTGGTTATGTTCTCTACCTCCTTTTTTGCCAATATGGTTGGTTTAAACATTTCAAACAGTTTCAATTCAGCCGTAGCTATTTATATTATCATTCCATTTATGATTATTCCTCAACTCATATTTAGTGGGGTAATTGTAAGTTTTGATCGGTTAAACCCCGCGGTAAGTTCCAGAACTGTTGTTCCAATTATTGGAGAAGTTATGGCTTCCAGGTGGGCTTATGAAGCCTTAATGGTTACACAATTTAAAGATAACCCCCTAGAAAAGAAACTATATGGAGCTGACCATGCCATAAGTCATTTAGGATATTTAAAATCTTATTGGATTTCTGAAATTGAGGCGGAGATTCAATATGTTAGTCATAATTTAGATAAACCCGAGTCTAAAGCTAGGGTAAATAGAATCTCGAAAATTATTCAATCTGAAATAAGTCAAAACCATCAAGACATAGATTTTCCAGCGTATAGTTTTAGTACAGATTTGAGTATAGAAACACTAACCCCTGAGAGAATAGATAAAATTAAATATTACCTAGAACAATTTAAAAAACACCTCAACAAAGAGTTTATTAACGCCTCTAAAAATAGAGATCGTGTAATTTATCAAATAGAAAAAGCTGCAGGAGATTCGGTAAATTTCAATGACTTGAAAGAACGTTATTTCAACCAATCAGTAACCGATATGGTAAGGTTAAATAACAAGTTTAATAAGGTAATTGTGGTAGATGAAAAACTCGTGCCAATTATTGATCCCGTATTTAGAGATGCCAAAGGAATTAGGTCGCATTTTTATGCGGCAACTAAACAGTTTAATGGAAAAAAAATAGACACCTATTGGTACAACATTGGTGTTATTTGGGTTATGAGCATGCTTATGATGATAACCTTATATTACGATATTTTCAAAAAAGCCATTAATATATTCGATCGAAAAAGAACCGCCTAGATAAACAATAAAGGATATGAGATTTATATGTTGAAAAGTAAATGGCTTTGTTAATAGGTTTAACCTTATAACCGAATTAATTATGGTTAAATTTGAGTGAATCAATAAACAACGCCATGGAACAATCTAGACTAGACTTAATTACAGGAATGCACTTAAAAAGCCCCAAAGACTCCTATTTAGCTTTTGCAGCTGCTGTTGAAAATCAAATGGCTGGAAACCGTCAAAAAGCAATTGAAATCATTGAACGGTTAATTGACCACGACCCTGAGTACTCCGAAGCTTACTACAAATTAGGTAAGATGTACGAAAATGATAACAAAACTAAAAAGGCCGTATCTATTTATCATGAAGGGAAAAAAGTAGCTACGCGAAATAATGATGAAAAATCATTAGGAGAAATAACCGAAGCCTTAATGTTTTTAGATGAGGAAGAAGGCAACTGGTAAAAATTATAACTAAAATGAAAATGGATTTCTCAAATTCCAAACCAATTAAATATTTCTCGGTAATACTTATTTTTTTCCTTTTCATTTCATCGCATGCCCAACAAATTGATTCTACCTCAAATATTAATAAGGAATTACATGAATTAACAATTCAATTAAAATCGATTTCCAGTAAAATTGAATCTATTAAAAGTGCGCTTCCAGGAGATTCAACTCATTTTGATTCCCTCCTAATAGAGCATAATAAATTAATCACCGCTGAAGATACAGCTTGGGTGGTTTTTCAGGGCGATAGCCTTTGGTCATTTTATTTGAGCGATGGGCCAGACTCTCCAGAGTTTCGCGCAAAGGAAACGGTATCTAAGCTGAATAAAATTTCATTTTTTAATATTAGTGAAACATTTGATTCATTAACCGTTAATACTGAAAATCAAAAGCTGGTGGTTTCAGCCAAAGGTCAAAAGTATTTTAACATCACGGCTAATGATGCAATATTATTAAAAACAACTCCAGAAGATTTAGCCAATAAATACATTTCCCAATTAAGAAACCACTCTAGCACAGAGGCTCTTTATGTAAACAATAAAGATGTAGTTCTTAGAGTGGGTAAAGTGTCTGTAATCCTTATTTTGCTTGTATTACTAGTAAAGTTGTTAAACTTAGGATACCGAAAAGCCAATAGGTTTATTATTTCGTTAAAAGGCACCAAACTTAAAGGTTTAAGCATTAAAAGTTTTGAAATAATTAATGATAATCAAGTAGTTAAAATTGCCTTATTTATTTCTAGAATAATACGGTTAATTCTTGTTTTCTTTTTAATCTCGCTTTCTTTACCCATGATATTTAGTTTGTTTCCATGGACTGAGTCGCTAACGGAAACTCTAATCGGTTATTTTTTAACCCCATTGCAAGAATATTTCTGGCTTTTTGTTCATTACATTCCAAACCTTATTTCCATTTTCATAATCTCCTACATTGGTCATTTTATTTTAAAATTTATTAAATATTTGGCTAATGAGGTTGAGGTTGGAAACCTTGTAATACCTGGGTTTTACTCTGATTGGGTAAAACCTACCCACAACCTTATTAAGTTTGGAATGTATATCATTTTATTGATTTTTATTTTCCCTTTCCTTCCCGGCTCTGAGTCTCCTATTTTTAAAGGGGTATCGGTTTTTGTTGGGGTTCTAATTACTATGGGTTCATCTAGTTCTGTAAATAATGTAGTAGCCGGTTTAGTTCTAACCTATATGCGTCCATTTAAACAAGGAGATCGCATAAAAGTAGACAATATTTTGGGGTTTGTTATTGAAAAAACCCTTTTGGTTACGCGCCTTAGAACCGCCAAGCAAGAAATTATTACCATTCCCAACGCAAAAATTTTAAACACCAACATAATTAATTACAGTACATCCATACAAGAAAATGATGGTGTTGTGGTGCACAGTAAAATTACCATTGGTTATGAAGTTCCTTGGAGAAAAATACACAAAGCACTTCTTAAAGCCACGGAAGGAATAGATACCATTGCGCAAGAACCCGCTCCATTTGTTCTTCAAACAGCACTAAGCGATTATTACGTAGAGTATGAAATAAATGCGTACGTAACAAACGTAAAAACCATTATTGGCACCCATTCTAAACTTCACCAGAACATTCAGGATGTATTTAGAGACGAGGGTATTGAAATAATGTCGCCTCATTACCATTCTTGGCGAAACGGAGAATCATCTACCATTCCTAAAAAGGTTAAAGAAGATTACACTTTTAAAGCCAAACAAGTAGACGACCATACGCCAGAATTAGATCAACAAACCAAAGAGGAAGAAGAAGCTCAAGCTAAAAAAGCCTCGCAAAACAAAAAATCAGAAACCCCAAAATCATTTATTGATTTAATAGATAAGGTAACGAACGAGGACAATAACTCTGAAGATGTTGATAATACCTCTAACTTGAACAAGCCTGATTCAAAAAATGAATCGGAACCTAATTAATAACATAATTGGGGATTCTCCTCAATACTATTACATTTGAAACATAAATTTCAATCCAATTAAATGAAAACGAAAACTTTTATGGGTGCGGCTTTAGCAGCCATTCTAATGAGTTCATGTGCCGCTGAGCAAGCAGCAGAAGCTCCTAAAGAAGAAAACAAAGAAATGACAGTAGAAACAGCCGACAGCTTTGAATGGGTAGTAGAGGATTTTGCAGATTTGCGAATACTTAGATATCAAATTCCGGGATGGGACCAACTAACTGTGAAACAACAAGAGTATGTTTACTATTTAACTCAAGCAGGTTATGAAGGTAGAGATATTATTTGGGATCAGAATTACCGTCATAACCTTACCATTCGTAAAGCGTTAGAAAACATTGTAACTAAATACGATGGTGTAAAAGAAAGCGCAGATTGGGATGCATTTATGGAATACACTAAACGTGTTTGGTTTGCAAATGGTATTCATCATCATTATGCTAATTATAAATTTACCCCAGGGTTTAGCCAAGAGTATTTTGAGTCATTAATGACAGCTACAGGTACAGAAGTAGATACCGAAGTTTTGGCTGCTATTTTTGATCCAGCTAAAGATGCTAAAAAAGTAAGTTTAGATTCTGAAAGTGATTTAGTTTTAAGCTCAGCTATTAATTTTTACGATCCGGATATTACTCAAGAAGAAGCTGAGGCCTATTACAAATCAATTATCGACACTAACGATAAACAACCCATTTCTTACGGATTAAACACAAAACTAGTACGAGCAGAAGATGGTTCTATTAAAGAGGTATCCTGGAAGGCAGATGGAATGTATGGTGCCGCTATTTCAAAAACCATTGGGTGGTTAGAAAAAGCTGCTGCTGTTGCAGAAAACCAAGCGCAAGCTGATGCATTGAAGTTGTTAATTGAATACTACCAAACCGGAGACTTAAAAACTTGGGATGCATACAACATTGCTTGGTGTGGAGCTACAGAAGGAGATATTGATTACATCAATAGTTTTATAGAAGTTTACAATGACCCTTTAGGTTATAAGGGCTCTTACGAAACAGTAGTTCAAATCAAAGATTTTGAAGCGTCTAAGCAAATGGCTGTAGTTGCCGATAACGTTCAATGGTTTGAAGACAACTCATCTATCATGGATGAGCACAAAAAGAAAAAAGTAACTGGAGTTACTTATAAAGTGGTAACCGTTGCTGGTGAATCTGGTGATAGTTCTCCTTCAACCCCAATTGGAGTAAATTTACCAAATGCAAACTGGATAAGAGCAACTCATGGCTCTAAGTCAGTAAGTTTAGGAAACATAATTAGCGCATACGATCAATCAAGTGGCGGTTCTTACATTGAAGAGTTTGGGTATTCACCGGAAGAAATAGACAGAGCTAAGGCTTATGGTGCTTTGGGAGGAAAATTACATACTGCCCTTCATGAAGTAGTAGGACATGCATCTGGTCAAATTAACGAAGGAGTTGGCACACCGAAAGAAACATTAAAGAACTACTCTTCTACTTTAGAAGAAGCTAGAGCTGATTTGGTTGCTTTGTACTATTTAATGAATGAAAAACTAATAGACATCAACCTAATGCCAACTTTAGAAGTGGGAATGGCTGAATACGATTCATACATCCGTAATGGAATGATGGTTCAGTTAAGAAGACTTAAGAAAGGAGAAATCTTAGAAGAAGCTCACATGCGTAACCGACAATTAGTGGCTTCTTGGGCTTTTGAACAAGGACAAGCCAAAAATGTAATTGAGAAAGTTTCTAAAAATGGAAAAACCTACTTCGTAATAAACGATTACGTAGCCTTACAATCAATTTTTGGAGATTTATTACGTGAAATTCAACGAATAAAGTCTGAAGGTGACTATGACGCTGGTAAAGCTTTAGTTGAGAATTATGGTGTTCAGGTAGACCCAAAGCTTCATGATGAAGTTTTAGCACGCTCGGCTAAACTGAATGTTCCTGCATTTTCTGGTTTTGTAAATCCAATGATTGTGCCGGTAATGGAAGGTGAAAAAATTGTTGGCTTTGACATTGAGTACGCTAAATCATTTGAAGAGCAAATGTTACAGTACAGCGCTACCTATGGAAACCTATAATTCATAAGTTAATAACTTAAGTTAGCCGATATTCATTGAATATCGGCTTTTTTTATGCCATAATAGCCCGCTCCTTTAGATTCACATTTGCAACAATATCCAAATTTTATTTTAACATACTTCCTTTTTCAAAACAAAAAAGGATAAATTAAATGATGTGAATCAATAATTAAAACCTTGTTGATTTTTTATAATCATTGAACAAATACTGAAAATTTGAAGAGAAAAGGCAGTGCATATTTGTATCATAGAAAAAGGGAAAAGTTTTTAAGATGATTCTCTCACTAATCACCACCACCTAGCAAATTAAGTCCTTGGAGACTTAAACTGCTAACCACTAATAACACTAACCACCATTTGATGGTCCTAAACCGTCAAAAACATTAGGCCAGGTTCGTTAATTCGGACCTGGCTTTTTTATTATCAATAATTACAAAAGACATATTTGCTCAGTTACATTACCTTTTTATAACTCTTGGTATGTTAGAATGAATTAAGAGAGTTAATCGCGTAGAGATTTTGCAATCACTACGAGAAGGTAAAAGACATATTGATAAAATAAGGATAATATCACTTTGTTTTTCCAAAAGAAACCTATTCCAACTCTTCCTCAGCTGCCTTTACAATAGCTTTCTGATCAGAAATCTTTTGAAGCAAATCTTCTTCATTTTTTTTCAACTCTTTATGCTCATACCAAAAATCTCTAATTTCCGATTTAAGATCAAGAATTTCATCGTGTCTTTTTTCTATTTCCTTTTCTATCGATTTACGTTCCTTATCAAAGCCCTTTAATTCATCTTTAGCGGCTTTTGCATCATCCTTATTTTTATATTTTGTAGATGCTATTTTATTCTTTTGGCCGGTATACCTTTCTGTAGCACCTTCTAACTGGCCCTTTAATAAACTGATTTCTGTCTCCTCCACCCCAATTTTTAAGGAATCTTTTTGAATAGCTTTATCAATTTTATCCTGTTCTTTCAGATTTTTTTCTCTATTCTTTTCCAAATCGTCTAAAACCTTTTGTTTTTCTTTTAATTCTCTAGAAAGCACTTCATTATAAACCTGTGAACCAAAATTGGCTAATAATTTTCTCACTTTTACCGCTGCCCCTTCTTTACTATGTGGATCAACCCTAAGACCATCTACAATAAATACCGAATATAACTTAACGCTATTATCTTGCTGAACAACAGTAGAGTAAATATCTATTGGGTCTTCATCAATGCTCTGCAAAACCACTTGTTGCACCGATAACTGATCTTTTGTTATGGTGGCTTTAATTTTATTTTTTTCAATGGCCTTTTTCCATGAGTTGATAACATCCTTTTCTAATGCTCGCTTTACTTCTAGTACAAATACAGTACTATCCTTAAAATTTAAGGTTCGTTTTCCAACGGAAATTTCAAATCCAAATTGAGCATTGGCTTTGTTTGTTAAACCAATAAAAAAAGGTATTAAGAAAACAATAAGTAGTAACTTTTTCATAGAATTTGTTTTATTGGATAAAGGTAACGATTGATTCAAAAAAGTCACCAAATCTTAACTTCAAATTTACATTCAATTATTATTCTCATTACCATAAACTAACACATTATACTCAAATTTGTCACAAATAAAAATTATGAAAATAGTTCAATTTATTTTCTTTATCCTTCTTCTAGGGGCATGTAATAAGTCGCCTCATATTCCTGATAATGAATCTTTTAAACACACACAAACTATGGAGTTAGAAGATTTAGATTTTTACTCAGATAGCATTTACACAAATACCCAAGGTGTAATAGTTGAGCATTAAAAAAGCCACTTTTAAAAATAAAAGTGGCTCAATAATAATGTTTATTTACAATTACAAATCAGCTAACTGTTGTTCTAAGATTTTAATCTTCGCTTCAGCATCTGCTAATTTTTTCTTTTCCATAGCCACAACCTTTTCAGGAGCGTTATTTACAAAGCGTTCGTTACTTAGCTTTTTGCTTACGGAGGTCATGAAACCACGCGTGTATTTCAACTCTTCTTCAATTTTCGCTTTTTCTGCTTCCACATCAATCATTCCTCCTACTGGAATGTAATATTCAGCGTTATTGGCCACAAAAGTGAAAACACCTTCTGGTTTTTCTTCTACCGTTTTTACTTCGCTTAGGTTTAACAGCTTAATTAAAACCGAATCAAACTTTGAATTCACTCCAGATTTAGCGTTTACCATTAATTCCAAAGTATCTTTCATTGGAATCCCATTACCTAAACGGAAGGTACGTACTTCAGTAACTACGTTTGAAGTAGCATTGAACAAATCAATGATTTCTTGATTCACCTCGTTCATTACTGGCCAAGGAGCCACAATGATGTGATCTCCTTCTTCACGCTCACTTAATAAGCTCCAAATCTCTTCAGAGATGAATGGCATGAATGGGTGCATCAATTTCACCACTGTTTCAAAGTTGGCGATAGCTTGAGCTAGTGTTTTGCCATCAATTGGCTTTTGGTAAGCAGGCTTGATCATTTCTAGGTAAGACCCACAGAAGTCATCCCAAACCAATTTATAGGTAGACATTAATGCCTCCGACAAACGGAATTTGCCGTAGCTATCTTCCATTTCGGTCATGGCCTGCGCTACTCTTGAAGTAAACCACTCGTTGGCTAAAACCGCTGATTCTGGTTGTGCAATGCTATCATCACTATCCCACCCTTTAACTAAACGAAGAGCGTTCCACACTTTG
The DNA here is from genome assembly GCA_049606935.1 of Salibacteraceae bacterium. Taxonomy (GTDB): domain Bacteria; phylum Bacteroidota; class Bacteroidia; order Flavobacteriales_G; family Salibacteraceae; genus CAJXZP01. Next base: position 12,380 of record JBMYWA010000001.1, on the reverse strand, counting down.
TTTGAGAAGTTACGACCTTGCTCACATAAGCTTTCATCAAATGGTAAATCGTTACCCGCAGGAGAGGTCAATAACATTCCTACACGTACACCATCTGCTCCATATTTCTCAATCAAGTCAATTGGATCAGGTGAGTTACCTAATGATTTACTCATTTTACGGCCTTGCTTGTCTCTTACAATTCCAGTAAGGTAAACATCATTAAATGGCTTAGCCCCTTGATACTCGTTACCCGCAATGATCATACGTGCTACCCAGAAGAATAAAATCTCAGGAGCCGTTACCAATACGTTGGTTGGATAGTAGTACTGGATTTCTTCATTTTCTGGATTACGGATGCCATCAAATACCGAAATTGGCCATAACCAAGAAGAGAACCAGGTATCCATTGCATCTTCATCTTGACGTAAATCTGCGATGGTTAAATCTTTATTTCCACAAGCCTCAATAGCCAAAGGAAGCGCTTCTTCAATGGTTATAGCAACCACAAAATCATTGATTCCTTTACCGTAATAGAAAGCCGGAATTTGGTGTCCCCACCATAACTGACGAGAAATACACCAATCGCGAACGTTCTCCATCCAATGACGGTAGGTGTTTTTGAATTTTGAAGGAATTAAAGCTACCTCATCGTTCATTACTTGGTCTAAGGCAGGCTTGGCTAATTCTTCCATTTTCAAGAACCACTGTACCGAAATTTTTGGTTCAATAACCGCACCGGTTCTTTCAGACGTTCCTACTTTATTGGTGTAATCTTCTACTTTAAGTAAAAGACCTTTTTCTTCTAATTCTTTAGCTACCTCTTTACGAACCACAAAACGATCTTTGCCTTCGTAATGCATTCCGTGTGCATTTAAAGTACCGTTATCGTTTAAGGCATCAATAGTTTCTAATCCATTTTTGTCGCCAATGGTTTTATCATTGATATCGTGCGCAGGGGTAATTTTTAAAGCTCCTGTACCGAATTCAACGTCAACATATTCATCGGTAATAATTGGCACTACTCTACCCACGATAGGAACAATAATCTTTTTGCCATGTAAATGCGCATAACGCTCATCGTTTGGGTTCACACAAACAGCCGTATCACCAAAAATGGTTTCAGGGCGTGTAGTTGCCACGGTTAAAAACTCATCTGAATCTTCAATCATATACTTCATGAAGTATAGTTTTCCATTCAGTTCTTTATGAATTACTTCCTCGTCACTAACTGTGGTTAATGCTTCTGGATCCCAGTTTACCATTCGGTAACCACGGTAAATCAATCCTTTATTGAATAAATCAACAAAAACCTGATTTACAGATTCTGAACGCACTTCATCCATGGTGAAAGCCGTACGATCCCAATCACAAGATGCACCTAGTTTCTTTAATTGCTCTAAAATGATTCCGCCATGTTTGTCGGTCCATTCCCAAGCGTGTTTCAAAAACTCTTCACGCGATAAATCAGCTTTATTGATGCCTTCTTCTTTCAGTTTAGCAACAACCTTAGCTTCGGTGGCAATAGACGCATGATCAGTACCCGGTACCCAACATGCATTTTTACCATTCATTCTAGCCTTTCGAATTAAAACATCTTGAATGGTGTTATTTAGCATGTGTCCCATATGCAAGACACCCGTTACGTTTGGTGGAGGGATGACTATGGTAAATGGTTCTCTTTCGTCTGGTTTAGAGTTAAAATACCCTTTGTCCATCCATGTTTGATACCATTTTTTCTCTACCTCTACAGGAGCGTACTTACTTGAAATTTCCATTACTAAATTTATGTTTTTGAGGCTGCAAAAATAGGTTTTTGTAATATTTATAAACGTTATCCAACGGATTTAAAAACTAGGTAAATAACATTTCGTAAATAAACTTTCAATAATATTTGAAAGTTCAAAAACTTTACTACATTTGTACCATGCAATTAGAAGAAGCAAAAGCAAAATTTATTAATCAGTGGGGAAGTCTAGGGTCAAAATGGGGCATTAACCGAACCATGGCTCAAATACATGCGCTTTTTCTAACAGCTACCGATCCACTAAGCGCTGAAGAAGTAATGGAGACCTTAAAAATTTCGAGAGGGAACGCCAATATGAACATTCGAACTTTAATTGACTGGGGGTTAGTTTACAAAGAACACAAGTTAGGGGAACGTAAGGAGTTTTTTACTGGAGAAAAGGACATTTGGAAAGTAGCTCAACGGGTAATAAAAATTAGACAACGACAAGAATTAGATCCGATTGTGCAGGTACTTACAGAAATTCAAAGCGTGGAAAGTACGGCAAAAAATGAAGATGAAGTATTACAGTTCACAAATCAAATTGAGAGCATTAAGTCGTTAGCAGAATTGGCTGACACTTCGTTAACAAAAATCAGTAATTCCAATCAAGGTTGGTTTGTAAGAACATTTATGAAACTATTTAAATAATATTTTTTTTGAATTAAACTTTCATTATTTATTGAAAGTACAAAAACTACAAGAAATGGATTTCAATACACTCGGATACATAAGTTACCTTCCAATTGTTGGTTTTATTACCCTGTACGTAGGTAAAATATGTCACACTCATGGTCTAATTTATGTTAAACAGGCCATTACAGATGAACCAACAGCCATTGCCGTGAATAATATGCTTTTGATTGGTTACTACTTAGTTAATATTGGATATGCAGTTATGGCTTTAACCCAGTGGGAATACATTACATGCTATGAAGAACTAGTTTCTGAGGTGGCTACCCAAACCTCTTACATCATCCTAATTCTTGCGGTATTACATTACTTCAACATCTTTACCCTATTCCTTATAAGAAAAAATAAATATCAACATAAAAATTAAGTATCATGGAAAATTCATTAATTGTAACAGCCTATGTAATCTATTTACCGATTGCATTAATTCTAACAGTTCTAGTAGCTAGAAACCTGTTTAAAAACTCCAAAGTATTTATGCGTGACATCTTTCACGGAAGGGAAGAAATTGCCATGGCTACCAATCGATTATTTGAAATTGGGTTTTATCTAATGAACGTTGGCTTTGCGCTATTAATACTTGAAATTAGTCGTTACCACGATTTTAGTACTACCCAAAAACTAATTGAAACTTTAGCTGAGAAAATTGGAGGATTCTCTATCTATCTGGGTGTGGTACTATTTCTAAACCTTTTCATGTTTTTTAGAGGACGAAAAAAGTCTAAAGCGAGTGAAAGTAGTATGGCAAGGTTAGAAGACTTACCTCCTATTGGAGCCGAGTAAAAACACGAAACGAGAGAGGTTTTATAAAAAACCTCTCTTTTCTATTTTTCAAATTTAATTTCCACTTCCGAACCCAAACTATAATTCGCAATTATTGCTTTAGGATGAGTCTGTTTAATTATTTGATTTCCAACTAAAATATATACCCTAATTCTATCTTCTGATATTTCATTAATGCGGATCACATTACCAATGCAAGTATTATTTTCAATAATTTGACCTTTGAAAACCTCAAAGGGACATCCTTGTTTAATATTTGAGCCGCTCTCTAAAAGGATCACATAATCAGAAAGCTTAAACGTCTCCTCTAAATCATGACTTACAATAACCATAGTCATCTGATATTTGTTTTGAACCGTTTTAATAAACTCTTGAATTTCAGAACGAACCTTATGGTCAAGGGAGGTTAGGGGCTCATCCATAAAAAGATTAGAGGGCTTGCCTATTAGCATTTGGCCAATAGAAACTCGTTGGGCTTGTCCTCCACTAAGTTGATTCGGATAAAGATTCAGCAATTCTGTAAGTTGTAATCCCGTTATTATTTCCTCACAATAATCGCTACTTGAAAAAGTTGTTTTTGCGAAATCTAAATTTTCCTTTACCGACATATTTGGAAAGAGTGTGCTTTCTTGAAAAACCAATCTTGTTTCCCTTTGAATAGGCGATAAATTTACTCGGGTACCCGAATGAAACCAAACATTGTTACTCTCAGAAATAACCCCTTCATCTGGTTTATCTAGGCCAGCCAAAAGCCTTAGTAGTGTAGTTTTACCAACTCCAGACTTTCCATAAATAATAGAAATTTTCTCTTTAGGTATTTCACAATCAAATACAAAATCAAGTACTTGATTACCATTTCCAATGCTGTATGTTACGTCAACCTTGATCATTTTTGGGTTGCCTGCTTTTGACTTGTTGAATAATAATACACCCCAAACAATATTATTAGAGAGAGAACAACTAAAACCAATGAATACTGGTTAGCAGCACTGTAATTCATTCCCTCTACTTCATCGTAAATAGCTATAGAAGCCACTTTGGTTACTCCAGGTATGTTCCCTCCAATCATTAAAACCACTCCAAACTCTCCTACCGTATGGGCAAAAGCGAGTACAATTCCAGTAAGTAAAGAGGGTTTTATATTGGGTAATATTACAAAGCGAAGCCTTTGCCATTTGGTTTTACCTAACACCATCGAGCCTTCTACCAAGGACTTTGGAACCAATTGCATTCCTGATTGAAAGGGTTGTACCATAAAGGGTAAACTATAAATAACCGAAGCTACCACCAACCCAGGAAAACTAAATACCAATTGTAACCCAAAGGTTTGGTTTAACCAATATCCAATACCAGTATTTGGGCTAAAAGCTACCAATAGATAAAATCCTAATACGGTAGGTGGTAAAACCATGGGTAAAGTAACCACAGCTTCAAAAAAAGGTTTGATTTTACTTTTAGAAAAAGCTAATTTATAAGCAATTGGAATGGATATCACTATTAAAACAAGTGTAGTTACCGTTGCTAGTTTAAACGTAAGAATAAGAGGTGATAAATCCATAAGTATCCTAAATAGCGGACATATCAAATGTATTAATTATTCCGGCTCTAGAAAGATTACTAATCTATTACTTTGGTATGATATACCCGTGTGCATTCAGCCATTTTATTGCGACAGGGCGCTCTAGGTATTTTATAAACTCGTTACTTTTCATTGACGAATTCAATATCAACGCTGTTTGTTGAATATGTGGATATTGATTAGGGTTTATTAAAAACCAAAATGAGGAATCAATTTTTTTAGCCATCACACTAGACAAAGAAGTAAACCCAAAGGCCACCGATTTAGCATGAACAAATTGATTTACCTGAGCTACCGATTCTCCTTGCACTTGATACGGTAATAGTTCTTGGTATACCTCTAAAGCATCTAAATATCTTTTTGTAGCATAACCATACGGAGCCGTTTTAGGATTGGCTATCGCCCATTTTTTGGTCGTGTTTTTCCAGCTTTCAGATATTTTTGAAAGCATTTGAGTAGGGTTCTGTTTTAAAGTGTCAGAGCTCCACAACACTAATACACCATAGGCAAACACGTGGTAATTAGTAGTTGCTAAGTCTTCTTGTATCACACGGCTTGGAAACAAAGTATCTGCCGAAAGAAATACATCAAAAGGAGCTCCACTTTTTATTTGTGCAAATAATTTACCTGAGGAGCCTGTAACAACTTGAACTTTTTGTCCGGTTTCCTTTTCATAATCGGCAACAATCTCTTCCATAACAAATTGTAAATTAGAAGCAACTGCGATAGTTAAATCAGGATTATTTGATTCACATCCTGTAAAACTGAAAAAGGCAAGTATACCGAATATAAGAAAAGACGTTTTTCGCATTTTGAATTATTCCAATTCCAATAGAGTTGATTCTAACCCTTGTGTTATGAACGATTTGTAATCCCCGTTTTTATCATTGTAAATAAAATAGGCTTCAATACCTAGTTCCGGTTTCGACTCAATTAGCGCCTTCGCTTTATCAAACCCCATTACCATAAAGGCGGTGGCGTAGGCATCGGCTAAACCACAATTATTCATTATCAAGGTAACGCTCAACAAAGAGTGTTGAACTGGAAAACCCGTAAAAGGATCTATTGTATGCGCATATTTAATACCATCTTTTTCATAAAACTTTCTGTAATTACCAGATGTGGCCACCGCTTTATTATCTAATTTTATGGTAGCCGCTAACTGTCTTTCATTATTGCTATCAGTGGGTTTGTCAATACCAATTTTCCAAAAACTACCATCCGATTTGCGACCATTGGCAATTAGCTCGCCTCCAACTTCAATCATGAAATTTGATATTCCAGCCTTCTTGAAGAATGCAGCCAGCACATCCACAGAATACCCTTGAGCAATACCATTGTAATCTAGTTGTGTGTTGGGGTTAGATTTAGTTATAAAAGGTTTTCCGGTTTGTGGTATAATTAACTGCATAATGTTGTCAGTAAAACCAACGCTTTGCAATAATGAATCCACAACCACCGAATCCATATTTTCTTTATTCTTAAATCCAAACCCCCAAGCATTTACCAGTTCTCCAACAGTTGGGTTATATGCACCATTTGTATTTTTATATACCTCTTTGCACATTTTAAAATTATCCACAAAATAGGTATTGGAAGTTTTGGGTAGAATGAAATGCTTTTCAGATGAATTATTAAACTCACTTATTAAAGAACTATCCTTCCAAACAGAAGCAGCCTGGTCAATTTCATCCAAAATAGAATCTACTTGAAATTTTTGGACCACTAAATCATTGGTGAAGTAAACAATATTGTAAGTAGTACCTTGAGCTTCGCCATTTATTTCATATCGAAGATTTGGATAATGATTTTGTTTTTCTTCTGCACAAGAAGACAGGCTTAATATTACAACTAAGCTCAAAAAAGAAAAGCCCCAATTATGGAGCTTTTCTTTTAATATGTTTCTTGAATTATCCACCGAAATCATCGAAAGATACATTCTCTTCAGGAATACCCCAATCGTCACACATTTTGACCACTGCGTTATTCATCATTGGAGGCCCACAGAAGTAAAACTCGATATCTTCAGGAGCATCATGGTTTACAAGGTAGTTATCAATCACCGATTGGTGAACGAAACCTACAAAACCATCGCCATCTGCATCAATATTTTCTTTCACTTTCCAATTGTCCTCCTCTAAAGGTTCAGACAATACTAAGTGGAACTTGAAGTTCGGGAAATCTTTCTCTAATGCTGTAAAATGATCTGTATAGAACAATTCACGTTTAGAACGACCACCATACCAATAAGATACCTTACGACCAGTTTTCAATGTTCTAAACAAATGGTATAAATGCGAACGCATTGGAGCCATACCAGCACCACCACCAATGTACAACATTTCAGAATCAGTATCCTTAATGAAGAATTCACCGTAAGGTCCTGATACAACAACTTTGTCTCCTGGTTTTCTTGAGAATATGTAAGATGATGCTACCCCTGGGTTAACATCCATCCATCCATTTTTAGCTCTATCCCATGGTGGAGTTGCAATACGCACATTCAACATAATCTTACGGCCTTCCGCTGGGTAAGAAGCCATTGAATATGCACGTTCTACAACTTCATCATTTACCATCTTTAATGGCCATAAGTTGAAGTTATCCCATTCCTTTTGGAATTTATCAGGCTCACCTGGATGTTCCACTGGATGCGCTTCAATATCAATGTCTTTAAAATCAATAGTACATTCCGGAATTTCAATTTGAATATAACCACCTGCTTGGTAGTCCATATCTTCTGGAAGTTCTACGATAAATTCTTTAATGAAAGAAGCCACACTATAGTTAGAAGAAACGGTTGCTTCCCATTTCTTAATACCGAATACTTCTTCAGGTACTTCCACTTTCATATCAGATTTTACTTTCACCTGACATCCAAGTCTCCATCCTTCAGCAGCTTCTTTTCTAGAAAAGTGAGGAGCCTCAGTTGGAAGCATTTCACCTCCACCTTCGTGCACCTGACATCTACACTGTACACAAGTACCACCACCACCACAAGCAGATGGCAAGAAGATACCGTTATCACCTAAAGTAGACAGTAAAGTTCCCCCTGCTTCTACTTCTAATTGTTTTTCTCCATTCACGTCAATAGTCATTGCACCTGATGGTAATAATTTTGCTTTCGCAAAAAGTAATACCGAAACCAAGATGAACAACAACGGTAAGAATACCGCTAACGTTACTGTTATTACTGTACTTAAACCCATAATAATTTCTTTATCAAATTATAGTTCAATACCCATAAAGCTCATGAAAGCAATACCCATCAAACCAGTAATGATGAAAGTAATGCCTAACCCACGAAGCGGACCTGGTACATTTGAATATGTTATTTTTTCACGGATAGCCGCAATTGCAACGATAGCCAAGAACCAACCGATTCCTGAACCAATACCGAAGGCTGTTGCTTGACCAATTGTAGCGTAAGCTCTCTCTTGCATAAAAAGAGATCCCCCTAAAATTGCACAGTTTACTGCAATCAGTGGTAAAAAGATTCCCAAAGCTCCGTAAAGGGCTGGTGCAAATTTTTCTACAATCATTTCTACTAACTGCACCATAGATGCAATTACTGCGATGAATAAAATGAAACTTAAGAAACTTAAATCTAAGTTAGCGAATTCTGGATCTAACCAAGCCAATGCGCCTTCTTTCAATACGTAGTTTTCTAATAAGTAGTTTACCGGTACTGTAATTCCTAAAACGAAAATTACAGCCGCTCCAAGACCCACTCCAGTTTTAACTGTTTTTGATACAGCTAAATAAGAACACATCCCTAAGAAATAGGCGAAAATCATGTTTTCCATGAAAATGCCTTTTACAAATATGCTAAACAATTCTTGCATGACTTTCTATTTAATTTTCGATTAGTTTAGGATTACGCGCACGTTGAACCCAAATAATAATTCCGGTAATGATCAATGCCATTGGAGGTAAAATGAACATGTTGTTATTCATATACCCCATTCCATAAAATCCAGTACCTTCTGCAGCATCACCTAAAAGTGGATACCCCATTAAGGAACCAGAACCAAAGAATTCACGGAATACAGAAATAATAATTAATATCATACCATAACCAATTGCGTTTCCTACTGCATCCAATACAGATGGCCAAGGTTTGTTACCTAAGGCAAATGCTTCTAAACGTCCCATGATAATACAGTTGGTAATAATCAATCCAACAAATACCGATAATGCTTTAGAGATTTCGAATACGTAAGCTTTTAATACTTGATCTACTACAATTACCAATGCCGCAACAATTACCAACTGAACGATAATACGGATACGACCTGGAATAATGTTTCTGATTAAAGAGATAATCAAGTTGGCAAATATCAATACGAATAATACTGATAATGACATTACGATAGCTTGTTTTACTTGTACCGTAATTGCTAGTGCCGAACAAATACCCAATACTTGAATAGTAATTGGGTTCTCATCATTCAGCGGATTTGTGATAAGTTTCATGTTCTTCTTAGAGAACAATCCTTCTTTTTTTGCAGTTGTTTCGCTCATAACTTGATACTATTTAACTGTATTAAAATAAGGTACATAAAGATCTAGAGATCTGTAAAACATTTCGCCAACAGCTACAGAGGTAATTGTACCACCCGTAATACCATCAACAGCATGCGGGTTATCTTTTCCACCTCCGCCTTTTAAGACATTGATAGAAACATAATTGTCTCCCTCATAAATTGTTTTACCTAAATATTGATTTTGAAACTTTGGAGTTGCAATCTCCGCACCTAAACCAGGAGTTTCTCCTTTATGTGCTAAGGTTACCCCTTTAATGGTATTCAAATCACCAGCTAAAGTTACATACCCCCAAATTGGTCCCCATAAACCGGTACCTTCCATAGGTATTATGTATAACATTTCACCGTTTACATCTGCCACGTAAATAGGCCAATCTAAATCTAGCTCCTTGATTTTTGCAACCATGGTTGCTGGATCTTTTTTGTATTTAGCTTTAATAGGCTTCACTTTAGCAGAATATACTTTTTGTAAAGCGATGTTAAAAGCATCTGATTTATCTGTTGCGTCAATAGCTCCAGAATTTTCTGTTTTTATTGACCCATCAATACTACTCACAACCAAACGCTTTGTAATTGTTTTTTCGAATAAGGCTGGAGCATCTGCCATATCATCATCAGCAGTCATTACACCCGTAGCCATCAAAATTGCTTTCATTTTTTCTTGCTTCAAGTTAGCTTGTTGTGGTTCTTTTAAAACCACCGCTAACGTTGCAAGAATAGTTCCTACAACAATCACCAATACAGCTGCGAAGCCAAAGGTGAAACCGTTACTATTTTTATCTAACGCCATAATAAAATCTATTTAAGATTGGCTAGAAGCCAATTTTGTTCTTTTTAAACGTTTCGAAATGTTTGCTTCAATAACGTAGTGGTCTACTAAAGGAGCCATTACGTTCATGAACAAAATTGCCATCATCATACCCTCTGGGTAAGCTGGATTGAATACTCTAACTAGAATTGCAATAAATCCTACTAAGAACCCATAAATCCATTGTCCTTTTACAGTTTGTGCAGCTGTTACTGGATCAGTAGCCATAAACACAATACCAAACATAAAACCACCTAACATTAATTGGTGTAAAGCATCTAAATCCATAAATGCATTTGCACCCCACATATTAAATAGAACTGCCATTACTAAACCTCCAATAAAAGAAGAGAACATGATTCTCCATGATCCAATACCTGAGATTAATAAGATTAAAGCACCAATACCAATAGCAATAGCTGAAGTTTCTCCAATAGAACCTGGGATGAAACCCATTACCGAATTATACATGCTATAAGCACCACCTTCATTAAACATTGCCATTGTAGATTGGGCCGCATCGCTTGCTTTATCTAAAGGTACGGTACTTGCTAAATCTCCTAAAGCAGTAGCTCCTGAAAAACCGTCTACGGTAGCTTGTCCATCTGTATCAATCCAAACTTTATCACCCGACATTTTTGTTGGATAAGCAAAGAATAAGAATGCACGAGCGGTAAGCGCTACGTTTACAATGTTCATACCTGTACCACCAAAAACTTCTTTACCAATTACCACAGCAAAAATTGTAGCTATAGCTACCATCCATAAAGGAGTAGTTACCGGAACAATTAATGGAATTAACATACCTGAAACCAAGAATCCCTCTTGTAGTGAGTGACCGTTCTTCATTCCAAAAATAAATTCAACTCCTAATCCTACACTGTAAGAAACGATAACAATTGGTAGCACTTTTAATGCTCCAAAAAGCATTTTCTCTAACATCCCTTCACCAATGGCAGTAAATTCACCAATGGCAGCATAATGAAGGTGTCCGGTATTCCAAATACCAAAAATCAATGCTGGAATCATAGCTAATACCACAGTAATCATGGTACGTTTCAAATCAATCCCATCACGAATGTGAGATCCTTTTGTAGTTGTGGCATCCGGCACAAAGAATAATGTATCGAATGATTCAAAAAGTGGATTGTACTTTTCGTACTTTCCTCCTTTGTGAAACAACGGCCTAAATTTTGACATAAAATCGCTCATAGTTCTCTATCTTTTATGTTAAATCAATTAATGCCTTATCCAAGGTCGTTCTAATAATATCTTGAACCTCTGTTTTAGAAGTACACACAAATTCACATAAAGCAAAATCTTCTGGAGCTACTTCGTATAAACCAAGGGCTTCCATTTTCTCCAAGTCGTATGCTAAACATGCTTTGATTAACTGTACTGGATAAATATCCATTGGAAAAACTTTCTCATATTGGTTCGTCATCACATATGATCTATGCTCCCCATGAAGGTTAGTGTCTAAATTGTATGACTTTCCTGGAGTAAGGTAGCTTAAGAATGTTCTAGACATGGAGAATTTATGGGTTCCCGGAAGTAACCAACCTAAAAACTCTGTTTTATTCCCTTCTTCTATTACCGTTACTGTTGAATCGTAAAACCCAAGGAAACCTTCATTACCCACTTTAGTACCTGTAAGGACACCTCCGCTAATTACACGTGCATTGTCTAAATCAACGTTACCAGAAGTCATGCTGCTAATTTGAGCACCGGCTATAGTTTTTACATATTTTGGTTTGGTTACCTTCCCTCCTGCTACTGCAACAAGTCTTGATAAATCGTAATTACCAGAATTAAAAAACTTTCCAATAGTTGTAACACCCAAAGCGTTCAAGGTCCAAACTGTTTCTCCTTTATTAACTGGAGCAACATTATTAATTTGAATCCCTACGTTTCCTGAAGGATGAGCTCCAGAGAAGGTATTAGTTACAACGTTTTTCGCACTTTTAAACATACTTGAAGCTGTTCTTTCGGAGTGAATACCTAAATTCACATTACCTTCAGTAAGCTTGGTTAAAATGTCTAAACCTTTTTGAAAGTCAGAATCTTGTCCGTAAAGAGTATAATCAAAATCAGCAGTTAACGGCTCGGTATTAAACCCTGTCACAAAAATTGATTTTGGCATGTCTTGTGGATTTGCCATCACATCAAAAGGACGTTGTTTAATAAAAGGCCACATTCCACCTT